>CAUYYV010000363.1:0-3261 GCA_963577075.1 Phycisphaerae bacterium | reverse complement strand
CAGCCGGAAGGCCGCGTGAGGAACGTTTCGGATTTCTAAATTAAGGGGCAGTGCCGATCTCGCCGGTTTGAGGTAGGGCGAGGCGCCTTGGTCACACATTGGGCCCTTCAAGCCCGGCAGGGGCAGGTGGTGCCAAAGATACTGACAAGTGACTTCGAGGACGGAACCCCCTAGGGGGCTAGGATGGTGCGAAGAGGAATATGGTCAACCCGTGCCCGCGTCACGGATGTGGATGGCACCAGCCAAGTCGATTGAGCCAACTCAGGGTGCCGTTGACATCACACATGCTGCAGAGTCTCAAACAAGAAAAGCGATTGGTCAAATCGCCTTCATGCGAATGAATCGCTCTGCGTTTGCATCCACGTACTTGATCAAAGTTTGTTCATCGACGTTGCGCTTCTGCGCGAGAAATTGTGCGACGCACGGCACGTAGCAGGGTTCGTTGGGGCGGACTTTTCGGTGCGGTGCGGGGGTGAGATAGGGGCTGTCGGTTTCAATCAGGATGCGGTCGTCGGGTACGGTCGCGGCGGCATCGGCGAGATCGGCGGCGCTGGCGAACGTGACGATGCCGGTGAAGCCGATCATCGCGCCGAATTCGAGGATCGCGTCCAATTCGGCGCGGTTGCCGGTGAAACAGTGGAAGACGAACCTGCCCGCCGCAATACCCGAGGCACGCAGCATGGCGAGTATCTCATCGGTGGCCTCGCGGTTGTGAATGATGATCGGCAGGTCGCCGAGTTCGGCCGCGATCTGCAACTGCCATTCGAGCATTCGCCGCTGCTCGGCGATCGGCGGATCGTCGTAGTGGTTGTCCAGACCCATCTCGCCGATGGCGACGACCCTCGGATCGGAGGCCAGTTGCCGGATCGCCTGCTCGACCAAGGCGCGATCCGTCCAGTTGGCCGCATAGTGCGGGTGGACGCCGACGGTGGCGAACACGTTATCGAATCGCCGGGCCAGATCGAGTGCGTGGCGGGCGTCGTCGGGCGTGGTGCCGACCGTGATCATCCGGTCCACACCCGCATCAACGGCGTTGGCCACGACCTGATCAACCCGCTCGTACAGGCCGGCGTAGGTCAGATGACAGTGGGTATCGATCATAAATACCGCCAGCGGGACCGCTACGGTCCGACCGATATTTCCACCGGCAGCCGTATGGTCTTGGGCGCCAGGCAGGCGTTGTCCGTGCAGGCCTGATAAGTCAGCCTCAGGTTCGGTTGCGCCTTGGCGTCCCCGATCTTGTGGATCGTGGCCTCGATCACCACCTTGCCCTCGTACACCTTGATCGGCTCGTCGGCAAACGGGTACTGCTTGGACAGGGCGGACGGGTATTTGACGGCAAACTGCAGGCCGTCACTGTCATGCAACACCAACTTCGTGGGCACCAGTCCCTGGCTGGACATCTCGTGAGCATTGAGGTGGTACGACTCTTCTACGTGCAGCGTGACGCTCAATTTTGTCTTGCCCTTTGACAGGTCAATCTGCTTGGGCGCGACCGAGATGGTCACCGGATCAAAAACCTCTCCTGGTGCGCCATCTTTCGTCTGCGCCACGGCTGCTTGCGGCTTGGCACTACGCGTGCGCAGCAATGCGTGGACCATGTGGATCATGCCCGGCCCCCGCTGCTGCAACGGGATGGCGAACGAACGCAGATCCTTGTTCGCCTGGTCGAGGTAACTCTGCTCACCAGTCAAGTCATACAGGTCCACGAGGTTGTGCACCATCTGGCTGTTGCCGCTGGGAATTGCGCCGTCCGACGTGCTGCGCGTGCGCACGAATAGATCGGCCTGTCCTTCGAGCGTGTCATAGTACCCGCCTCGTTCGGATCCGAAATTGGTGGCCGCCTTGTTCATGAGTTGTTTGGCGGCGTCGAGCCAGCGGGCGTCGCGGTCGCTGCGGTGCAGTTCGAGCAATCCGTGTACGAGAAACGAGTAGTCGTCCAGAAATGCCGGTATCTTGGTCATGCCCTTGCGCATGGTGCGGTAGAGGCCGCCGTCTGTGCTGCGCATGTGCTCGAGGATATAAGCTGCCGCGGTCGCTGCCGCGTTCGTATAGCGGGGCTCATCGAGCGTGCGGCCGGCGCGTGCCAACCCGGCGATCATCAGCCCGTTCCAACTGGCCAGCACCTTGTCATCGGTCGTCGGCTGCTTGCGCCGCTGACGCACGACGAGCATTTTCGCGTCAATCGTTGCCTTGCTCCGAATGATCTGCTCGAGTGTGATGTCCTGCGCTTTGGCAAGGTCGTGAAGCGGGACCGGCAGGTAGAGCACGTTGACCGGCTTGGCATCGGGGTCGTGCGGATCTCGAAAATTGGTTCCTCGATCGAGACCGTACATCGTCACCGCCAGATTCGTCAACTCCTTGTCGGCAACGGCGGGTTCGATTTCGTCGTCGGTCCAGACATAGTTGCCGCCCTCACGCGCGTCGACCTCGGCGTCCTGGGCGGACCAAAACGTACCCGTTGCGTCGGTCATGTCGCGCAGCACGTAATTGCAAATCTCGCGCACGATGCGCGCATAATAATCAGGATCGTCCTTTGGTTTTTGGATCGTGTG
Organism: Phycisphaerae bacterium; assembly: GCA_963577075.1. Lineage (GTDB taxonomy): Bacteria > Planctomycetota > Phycisphaerae > Phycisphaerales > Phycisphaeraceae > CAUYYV01. Next base: position 706 of record CAUYYV010000363.1, on the reverse strand, counting down.
GGCAATGCAGTATGCCTCGACGAGTTGCCCGTTGTCGTAAAGCATTTTCTCGAAATGGGGTACGAGCCATTTCGCATCGGTCGAGTAGCGGTGAAAACCACCACCGATCTGGTCGTACATGCCGCCGCGAGCCATGCGGTCGAGCGTGTGCGCAATCGCGTTCCATTGCTGGTCGTTGCGATTGGCCTGATAGACCGCCATGAGCAAGAGCAGGTTGTCCGGCTGCGGGAACTTGGGCGCGCCGCCGAACCCGCCATTGACACGGTCATAACCGCCCAGCAACTGATCGACGACCTGCTGGACGATGCGGATATCAATGTCACCGGGCTTATCCGGTTGACCCAGGTGTTTACGTACGGCAGCGGCGATGCGGTCAGCCTGCTCGATGACCTCGCCTCGTTTCTCCACCCACGCTGTTGAAAGTGCCTCGACCAATTGCGGGAATCCGAGAATGTTGCGCGCCGGATCGGACTCGGGGGGGATGTATGTGCCGGCAAAGAACGGCTTGAGCCCCCTGTCGTCGGCGCCCTTGGCTCCCGGGGGCGTCAAGAATACGCTCATCGGCCAACCGCCGTGGCGAGTCATCATCTGCACGGCGATCATGTAGATGTCATCCACGTCCGGTCGTTCCTCGCGGTCAACCTTGATGTTGATGAAATGGTTGTTCATCAGGGCCGCGATCTTCGGGTTCTCGAAGACCTGACGC
>CAUYYV010000362.1:0-3273 GCA_963577075.1 Phycisphaerae bacterium | reverse complement strand
CACCGTCGGGATACGCGATGATGCGCGGCGGTGACCAGTGGATCAGGTCGTCGCTTTCAATCTGACCGACCACGCGCGCGGCATGAAAGATCGGCGACGTACGATGGTCCGGGCCGATGCGGTGCTTCGTGGTACCGATGTACTTCTCAAGGATCGGGTCCCAGCGCACGCGAAACACGTCGCTACCGCTCAGGGGCCAACGGCTCGGCGCATCGATGTCCGGCCACGGGCCCTTCCAATGGTTCATCTCGGCCTCGAACCGCCAGCGATACCCGTCGGGCGACACCCAAAGCTCGTACGGCGAGCCGACGCGATCCCCCGGCAGGTCCAGGTGCTTCCAGCGCTGATGGCGTTGCACCCTGCTGCTGCGCTCGGGCATCATGACCATCTTCCAGCGCCGCTGTGAATCGGGATCGTCCGGCTCGAACAATAATCCGTGGATCTGGCCGCACTCGATGGCATTGTTCGGGCCTTGCGGCACGCTCTGCTGGGGGATCCGGCCGAGGTCGAACACGTCCAGTTGCGGTATATCCCAATGGATGCCGTCGCGCGAGTGCGCAACATGCAACAGCCAACTACTGCTGTTGTAATACAGACGCCAGCCGGGGCTGCAGGGGTCCGGGCAGATGAACGCAGGATAGTGGACATAGGGCACAAAAATCGGATTGTCCGGATGATCCTTCGTCTCATGTGTTTCGCGCACGATGCCCTGCATGTGCGCAATCATGTGATTGTCGACGAATAGTTGCCGAGTGGTATCGATCTTGGCGCGTACCAAGGCCATGTCCATCGGAAACTGGTACCGTTCGTTGATCAGGATGCCGTAGCCGACGGGAAACGGCGTCCAGTCCATCTTTTCGTTGGCGTCGGACCAGCGGCGCTCGACCACCTGATCGTCGAATTCCACTTTGACGGTTTGCGTGGCGGTCATGCCTGACTACTCACAATGAATTTCGATTTCAGTGGTAAGACCATAGCATGGCGGAGCCGCGTTGAATAAAAGAAACGACAACAAAGGAACGCCACTGCGCTTGCACCGCCCGGCGCCTGCATTGGAAGTTCAATCTCGCAAGCCGCGTCCACGTAGTACCATTGCCCGCTCTGATGGGCAAGTGACTTTGTCCCGTGTCTTCACGGTGCCGTTCACCATGTTTGGCTTGGCCAGATCCCACGAATTTGCGAACGTTTGCATCGGGGCCTTGCCGTAGCAGTGCTTGCTGCGGCATGATCGCCACAAATTCCACGGGTGGTGGTCAATCTTCTGCGGGGAACAGCACCATGTCGTCAACGGTCTGGCCCGCCGGCAGCATGGGGTACACGTGCTCGTGCTTCTCGACAAGGCAGTCCATCACGACCGGGCCGTCGTGCTCCAGGAACTGCCTGATACAGTCGGCGAGGTCCGCCTTTTTCGTGCAACGCATGCCCTTGACGTGCATCGCTTCAGCCAGTTTTACGAAGTCGGGGTTGTGCATCTGCGTGTGGCTGTAGCGCTCTTCGTAGAACAGATCCTGCCACTGCTTGACCATGCCCTGAAAATCATTGTTGATAATGATCGTCTTGGCAGCGATACCGTATTGCGCCGCGGTGATCATTTCCATACCGGTCATGCAGAATGACCCGTCCCCGTCGATGTTGATCACCGCCTTGTCGGGACACCCGAGCTTGGCGCCGACCGACGCGGGCACGCCGTAGCCCATCGTGCCCAACCCACCCGACGTGATCCACTGACGCGGGTAGCGGAACTTGTAAAACTGAGCGGCCCACATCTGGTGCTGCCCCACGCCGCTGGTCAAAATGGCGTTGCCGTCTGTCTGGCGATCTAACTCTTCAAGCACGGCCTGCGGCTTGAGGTGGCCCTCGCGATCGTCATCCTTGTAACGCAGCGGCTGCTCGGTTCGCCAATTGGCCAGTGTCGCCAACCAATCGGTGCGCGGCCGTTTCTCGATCAGCGGCAGCAATAACTCGAGGTTGCGGCGTGCATCGCCCTCCACGGCGATCGTGACGGGTATGGCCTTGTTGATGTTCTCCGGCGCGATATCGAAGTGGATGATGCCACCGCGGCCCGTTTGCTCGGCAGCGCGTGCACCGGGGGCAAACTTCGCCGGGTTGCCGGTGACCCGGTCGTCGAAGCGGGCGCCCACCGCGATCACGCAGTCGGCATCGCGCATCGCCCAGTTGGCGTACGCCGCACCGTGCATCCCGAGCATGTGCAGGCTCAAGGGCGAATGCTCGTCAAACGCTCCCAATCCCTGCAATGTCGTGGTGACGGGGATGTTGCCCGTCTCGGCGCATCGGCGCAGCACGTCGTGGCCACCGCTGAGGATGATGCCCTGGCCGACGTAAAAAAGCGGCCTCTCGGCACGGTTGATCATCTCCGCGGCCCGCTCGATCTCGCTGGACGTGCCCAGTTCGCGCACGTGGTAACCGGGCAGTTGCACGGCTGGGCAGACCGGCTCGTCGAGCACGGAGGCGGTCACATCCTTGGGCAGGTCCACGACGACGGGCCCGGGCCGGCCGGTCGTGGCGATGTGGAACGCCTCGTTGATGCGTCGCGGGATATCACGGGCGTGCTTGACCAGCACGTTCCACTTCGTGCACGGGCGTGTGATGCCGGTGATGTCCGCCTCCTGAAAGGCATCGGTCCCGATCGCGCTGGTGGCGACCTGCCCGGTAAACACGATCAGCGGCGTGCCGTCCATGTTCGCATCTTGCAGCGCAGTGACCGTGTTCGTGGCGCCGGGCCCGGAGGTGACCAGCACGATGCCCGGCCGGCCGGTGGCGCGGGCGTAACCTTCGGCCATGTGGCCGGCACCCTGCTCGTGGCGGGTCAAAATGAACTTGAACTGGCTGCTGTTGTAAATCGCGTCGAACACGGGCAGGATCGCACCGCCGGGGTAACCGAAAACATGCCGCACCCCGTGCTCGCACATCAACTGGTGATAAATCTGTGCCCCGGTCATCCCGATATAGTTGTCGGTCATCGCAGCGGATGTACCCGGTCGAACAACGCCGGCGTCGAGTTTCTGATTGCGTGCCATGGTCTGATGGGTCCTTGTCGATGCCGCCACTGCCCGACATTGGGGCCGGCAACAACTCTAATCGGTTCAATGACGCCGAGGATCGAATCGCGCAAGCGGCGCCGCTCGCGGCCAAAGACGGGATGCGGGTCAACCGCTCACCTAACAGCGACTACCGCGAGGACCGGCCGGCAAACCAGCAGAGCCGCCAGCAATATCAGGTTGCGCAGTAGGATCATCACGAGACAGTATAGAG
>CAUYYV010000361.1:0-3284 GCA_963577075.1 Phycisphaerae bacterium | reverse complement strand
AATATATTCAGCCGCACGATGATTTATACGGCAGGTGGTCCTACCCGTCGGTGCACGTGATGAAGGACCGCGTACTCGTCGCCCACACGTACAATGCGTACAAGCAGCACGAGACCGAGGCCCGGCTTGACCACGATGTGCCCGAGGGTGGTTACGTCCATCCGAACGGCAAAGTCGTCTGCCAGAAGTTCATGGTGCTGCCCTACAAATGGTTCTACGGCGGCAAGGAGCCGGCGGACAATCCGTTCCTGCGCGAGGCGTACGAGCCGGCCAAACCCTGAGCGCCCGCCAAGCCGACACTGCACATGACCTGGTCCTCGAGGACCGTGGCGTGGCTGCGCCCCTGCGATCGCACCTAGTGGCAGCGGCAGACGTAGTAAGATGCACGGCGTCACATTGAACGATCCGGAGAATCCGACCATGAAACGACTGCTGCACCGCAACAAGGCGCTGATCATTCTGGGCATCACGATGCTGATAGGCCTGGTCGTCGCGGCCGCACCCATCGGGGGCGCCCATCCCCGGTTGCCCGACGAAGTGCTCGGACTGGCTCGCATACACGAGATATCGCTGGAGTTCAGCCCACTGTCCAAATCAGTGCGCGACGCAGGCCTCACGGATCAGAAATTCCAAGACGAGGCGCGCAAGATGCTGACGGATGCCGGCTTCAAGATCGCCGAAGGTAACAAGACGCCGCGATTGTCATTCCTTATCCTGGACCTGGCCGACAAACACGAGGAGAACGTCGCCGGATTTTCCCTATTTATCGACGTGGTGCAGAAGATCCGGATACTACGACTGGACGCCGTGTTCACCATGCCGACCACAACTCTTTATTTCCACAAGTTGTCCGCCTACAACAGGCTGAACGACGACGTGATCAATGGCCTCCACCATTTGCTCGGCCAGTTCATCAAGTGGGAAAAACAAGCCACCACGATCGGCCAGTGAGGAACACGCCTGCATCGCATGCCAAATCAATGCCGCCACATTCCACCTTACGGGCGCACTGATACAAGAACGCTCAACCGCCATTTTCATATATATTGAACGTCGATCATCCGGCGGTCGGCGCCAGGAAGTGCGGCCATGAAATCATTACGAGTTGCAACGGTTCAATTTCAACACAGTGCCGGCGACAAGGAGGCAAACCTGGAGAAGATACATCATTTCACCGGGCAGGCGGCGGGTGACAACGTTGATCTGATTGTATTTCCCGAGTGCTGCATCAGTGGGTACTGGCACCTACGCCATCTTTGCCGCGCGCAACTTCTCGAATTAGCTGAGCAGGTACCGGGCGGCCCATCGTGCGCGCAATTGCTCCGATTGGCGGCTGATTTCCGCCTGACCGTGGGCGCCGGGTTGGTCGAGGTAGACGCCGACGCCGGCCTTTACAACACATACGTACTGGCCACGCCCGACGGCGCCATTCATAGACACCGCAAGCTGCACTGCTTTATCAACGCGCACATGTCATCGGGATCGCGGTTCACCGTTTTCGACCTGCCGCAGGGTTGGCGCGTAGGCGTATTGATCTGTTACGACTGCAACCTGAACGAGAATGTCCGTATCAACGCGCTGCGAGGCGCCCAGGTGCTGTTGGCACCGCATCAAACCGGCGGCTGCGCCTCGAGCAATCCCAACATGATGGGGTTGGTCGACCGCGCCCTGTGGGACAACCGCCGGGCTGATCCCGACGCCATCGAGGCCGAGTTCCGCGGCCCGAAGGGGCGGGACTGGTTGACGACCTGGATGCCGGCCCGCGCACACGACAACGGCTTGTTTTTCGTCTTTTCCAACGGCGTCGGGCCGGATGACGACGAGGTGCGCACCGGCAATGCCATGATTATTGATCCGCTGGGGCGTATCATCATCGAAACCTGCCGGGCGGAAGACGCCATGCTCGTTACCGATCTCGACCCGGCGTTGCTCGACAAGAACTACGGCAAGATGTTCATTAAATCACGACGACCCCGGCTTTATGCCGAGTTGGCAAAACCGACAGGTAAAGAGGTCGACATCCGCAAGATCCGCTTCGAAGATTAGGGTCGCATCACGCCGGCTGCGTTACGAGGCGATATCGGGGTAATGACACTGGGCACCGATGACGCCACCACCCAGTTCGTCGATGATTTCCACCAGCGTTTCCCACAGATACGGCGCATAGGTGTAGTCGGTCCACACACGATACACCGGTAGGTCGCCGATCGGCTGCGGCAGGATTGAGCAGGAAACAACGGCTACGCGTGTCATCACCAGTTTGTTGGCCGGTGCCACCGCGAAATTGACACCGCAGGTCTGCGCCAACACTTCACGACTGCGGTTACCCGAGAGCAGAAAGGTCGCGTCCTGGCGGTCGACGCGGTATGTCCCGGGCGTGGCGCCGACCAGATCATGGTCCAACGCATCAAAGGACTTCGTGTCGATGCCGCTTTCGATCAGTACCTCATCAGCCGACACGCGAACGACCAGACCACCGCCTTCCAGGGCGGTTGTGTCATATATCGCGCTCGGCACGTCGATATTCTTACCGGAAAGCCACGCGTCGATATCCGGCCCCTTGACGCCCACCTTCAACAAAGCGCTGATATCGCAAAGCGCCAGCGTGTTCATTGTTTCGCGCTCAGCGTCGGGCTCAGCAAAGTGCAACGCCACCGCACAATCACTGATATGGGTCCAAGTCGGGCCATACGGTTCCAACACCTCGTGTACGGGGCTGATGCGTGCGGGGGTTGTTGACATGAGAATATGCCTCGTGAGTTACATTTTCTGGCGATCGTTGTCCGGGTCGAAAAATGGCAGGGATACGACCTGTGCTTCGGTCATATGCCCGCCGTCCGTGCGAATCCGTATCGTCGTGCCCGGCTGCGCCAACTTCGTCGTGACGTACGCCATGCCGATCGTCTTGTCGAGCGTCGACCGGTGCGCGATGCTGGTGACACGTCCGGCGATGTCATCACCGTCGATGATCAGGTGGCACTCCTCAGGCAGCGGACCGTTGTAGTTGCGGTCAAACTCGAAGCCGACGAGTTGCTGCTTGTGCCCGTACCCGCCGACGACGACGAGACTGCGCTGGCCGACGAAGAACGACTTGTCCTTGCCAATCGCCCAGGTGGTGTCAGCCTCGTACGGCGTGGTCAGTGCGTCGGTATCCTGGCTGACGATCAGGTGGCCCTTTTCGAGCCTCAGCAGGCGTTGCGCCTCGACGCCAAACGGCTTGATGCCCACCGCGCCACTCGCTTCGATAAGCGACCGCCACACGTGCAGGCCATACGACGAGGGCA
>CAUYYV010000360.1:0-3294 GCA_963577075.1 Phycisphaerae bacterium | reverse complement strand
CGCGTGCAGAAACTGGTAGGTAACCCATCGCCACAACTGCAGTCCGTAAACCGCCTGTTCAATCGTGAAGTGGCCGGCCGGTTTAAGTGACAGCGCGTTGAGTCGGCTGCTGCCGGTGAAGATGCTGTCGAGCATAAAGACGGCGCAATTGATCGCGATCAACCACATGGACACGGTCATACCGCTCAGTCCGCCGAAGGCCGCGGGGCCCCCGCCTCCGTATCCAGCACGGTGATAATCTCGATCCTGCCAGCCCATCAGTCTTGTGGTGCTCCGAATCGGCCGTAATAGAGCAGTGCGGCGATGGTCTTGCCGTCGCCGATGGTGTGGTCCCGCACCATGTCCATCGTCTTGTCGAGCGGTATGACTTCAACGGTGATGCGTTCGTTTTCGTCGAGATGCTGGCCGACGTGAGCCAGGTCACGGCCGACGAAGGCATACATCTTTTCCGTGCAGAGGCCGGGGCTGGGGTAGAACGTGGTCAGCGGGTCGACGCGTGCGGCGCGGTATCCGGTCTCCTCGATCAGTTCGCGGGCGGCGCAATCTTCGGGGGGCTCGCCGGGTTCGATCGTGCCGGCGGGCAGTTCCCACAGCGTCCGGCCGACGGCGAACCGCTCGTTGCGGATCAGCACGACCGTCTCGTCATCGAGCAGGGGCAGGATCACGACCGCATCGCTGGTGACGCAGGCGTCGCGGTGTACCGTCCGGCCGTTATGCCCGGGCAGATCGACGCGGCACACGTCGAACCGTGCGCCTTCGAAGACGCGCTGCGCCTGGCGGAGTGAGTCGGGGAGCATCGGGTCATTGTAGCAGGGTACGTTTAACCGCGATTCGCAGGGGAGCGTGCCGCCGCCAGGGCCGCGTCGGCGTATTCACGCATCAGCCAGCGGTTCTCGCGGGCCGTCTTGACCGCCTTGTTGGCGAACCTGGGGCTCAGTTCGAGGATCGCGTCGATAAGCTGCTCGTTTCGCGTGGCGCGGGCGAGCAGGAACTCCGGGCCTCCGGTCGCCTGTGTCATGATCCGGCTGTCGTTGACGTACTCGGTGCGACCGGCGTTGGCGACGACCAGCGGCAGGCCGTTGTCCATCGCGCGGATGCGTGACGAGACCTGTTTGCCGACGTCGATGCGCCGCGCCTCCCGCGCCGACGCGCCGGCGTGGAAGTAGTTGGTCGGCTGAAACAGCATCTGAGCGCCCTTGAGCGCCATGGTTCGAGCCAGTTCCGGGTAGCGCGAGTCGTGGCAGATGAAGATGCCCAGCCGGCCGTGTGCCGTGTCAAACACGGGCGCGGCCCTGCCCGGCGTAAAGATACCGCGGATCATCGCCTTGCGATATTTGCCGATGTACCCTTCGGTGGGGCCGACCACGAACACTGAATTATGCAACGTGGTCGAGTTTCGGGGGCTTTCGACCGTGCCCATGATGATGTACATGTTCGTCTGCCGCGCTTTTTCCTCGAATCGCTTGACCGTCGGTCCGGGTAGCGGCTCGGCGGCAGCCCTGACTTTTGCCGTCAGCCGCTTCGATTGCTGCCATTGGTAGCCGGTTGCGGCGGCCTCGGGGAAACAGAGGATCTGTACGCCCCGACGCGCCGCCCGGTCGCAGAAACGAAGCGCCTTGTCGACATTGCCCTGCCAATCGGCGTCTACCGAGATCATCTGCGCCGCGCCTACGCGGACGATATCGCACTTTGGTGCTGCCTTTTTGCTGCGGGCCATGGGTTCTGCTCCATAGTTGAGTGTCACACTGTTCACTGTATGCTGCTTCGACCCTTGTGGAATGTCAATCAAGAGAAGGATCAAGATGATGTCGCAGTTACAAACGCTGGATCTGACGTTTATCGAGCCGAGCACCCACGCCCGGCAGGGTTTCCCCATCACGGTCGGCGTGCCGGTCGCCCAGGGCGTGCTGTCGGCGGGCGCGCCGGTGGCGATGACGGACGGCTCGGGCCAGCCCGTCCCCGTCCAGGCACGCGTGATGGAGCAGCACGGCGACGGCAGCGCCCGCTGGGTTCTGCTGGATTACCAGGCCGATTCGCAGCCGCTCAAACCATCGGCCAGCACGCTGCACCTCGGCAAGAAGCCGGCCGACCCGCCGAGCGACAACCGCATCGAGACGCGCGAAGACGGCGACCTGCTGATCGTCGACAACGGTGTGCTCAAGCTGGAGTTGGACCGCGCCAAGTGCCGGCCGATGGTGCGCGTCTGGCACGACGGCGAATTGGTCAGCGAGGGCGGACTGTCATTCGACATCACGTCCGACAAGGGCGGTCGGTTTCGCGCCGACAACGACGCCGACGCGACCTTCGAGATCGAGGAGTCCGGCCCGATGCGCCTGCTCGTGCGCTGGGAGGGCACGCACAAGGACGAGGCGGGCAAGGGTCATCTCGGATTCCTCGTGCGGTTGACCGTGTACGCGGGCAATCCGTTTGTGCGCGTGGATCACACGTTCATCAACCGGATGGACGATCCGGTCACCAATGTCAAGGCGATCACCGCCCGCCTGCCGCTTAGTTTCACGGGCGACCGCACTTATCAGTTCGCCGACAACGACAACTACGGTCAGACCCACGTCGACGCGCCGGGTCCCGGTCGGCTCGAGGTGCTCGAAGTGCTGCGGTTTGCCATTGTCGATGATGCGTCCGGCGAGGTGCTCAAACAGGCCCGCATGGAGAACAACATCAAGCACACCAACGGCTGGGCGGGCGCCAGCGGCGCCGACCGCGGCGTGTTCGTCGCCGGCAAATGGTTCTGGCAGAACTATCCGAAAGCGATTTCAGTCAATGAGGATGCGATCGATTACCACCTGATCCCCGATCGTGGCGGGAACTTTGAGATCCCGCGTGGCATGGCCAAGACGCACACGTTATTCGCCTGCTTCCACCACGGCCCGGCGGACGCCGATAAGTGGCCGGCCATGGCGTCGCACGTACAACGCTGGCCCATGCCCACTGCCGACTCGCAATATTATGAGCAGAGCGGGCAGGTGTGGGACTTCTTTCCGTTTTACCCGAAAAAGTATCCGCAGCTCGAGGTTTCCCTGCGAAATTTCTTCCAACCCGACAGCTCGACCGAGGTTAAGGACCCGCCGGTCAACCGCGCTTACGGGCTCAAGCACTATGGCGACCATGTACACGGCAAGAGCGTCGGACTCACCAAGGCGGCCGTAACCGTCGGGCCCGACCCCGATGCGCCCGAAACGTACTACCTGAACAACGAGTACGACACGCCGCACGTGCTGGCGATGATGTTCCTGCGCACGCGCGAGATTATCAAGTGGTGGGGCGCCGAGGCGC
>CAUYYV010000359.1:0-3297 GCA_963577075.1 Phycisphaerae bacterium | reverse complement strand
GTGGTGACGGACGACACCTACACCGAGCCCGGTTTCGTGGGGTTGTCGACTTGGGGATACCACCGCGAATCGTCAACCTTCAAGGACGTTCGCGTCCGTGGCGAAGCGACCGGCGGCAAGCCGTGGGACCGCACGCTCCGGCCGGTGAAGAACTGGTTCCTGCCCTATCCGACCAAAGGCAAGCAGCAGACCTGCACGGGAATAACCCGGGCGCCCAACGGCGATCTGCTGATGGCTCTGCAGCCCGGCGGCGTGGTCCGCTCGACCGACGACGGCCGGAGTTGGACGCTACTGGCAAGCTCTGACGACGGCTGGATCGGCGGCTGGCTGCACACGACACGCGACGGCCGCCTGATCACGCTGCGCGGCGTCGGCAGCGGCGCGACGGTGATAGCCGAGTCGAAAGACAACGGCAAGACCTGGCCCGGTTGGGACACAGGCAAGATCAGGGGGGTCAAGCGGCCCGAATTTGTGCCTCTAGAGAACGAGCCCGACTTCAAGCCGGGCAACCCGTGGGTCCAAACCTGTGTCGAACTGCGCGACGGCACGATGCTGATGTTCCAGGTCGGCTCGACGCCCGGGATGAAGGCGCTGGCGGAAAAGCACTCGATTTGGGATTGGTCCACGCATATGGCGGGCACCTGGTCGATCCGCTCGACCGACGGCGGCTATACGTGGTCGGCGCCGACGCCGCTGAACGGCCCACCCGCCTCGGGCCAGAAGTGGGACCTGTGTGAGGCGATCTCCACGGTGCAGACGCGCGAGGGCAAGGTCCTGGCGCTGGTCCGCTCGATCCATTCACCGCTGATGTGGGAGGTCTGGTCGGATGACAACGGCGCAAGCTGGGGCCCGGCCCTGCCCGGCCCGTTCCCCTGCTGGGCCGCGACGGGCCTGGCCACGGAGTCCGGCGTATTGCTCATCGCCGGCCGGTTCCCGGGCGCCCCGGGCCTGTATATCAGCCACGACAGCGGCATGACCTGGCAGGCCTACTCGATCGACACGGGCGGCGCCACGGCGATGGGCAAGATGTACGAGGTGCAGCCGAATGTGGTCCTATACGTCTACAGCGACTCGTATGCGAGCGAGATACGTGCCCAGTTTATCCGGATCACCCCCGACGGCGCGGAGCCTGCGCGGGACATGCTGCCGACACCGTGACGCCACGGTCGCGGCCGGATCGCGCCAAGTCGCGGCCGGCATATGACGCTGAACGTCCTGAGCGGCGCACCGCCCTTTCCTCGCTCTGTTAACATGTGGCGCCGCCCGTCCCTGTCGCGGCGGGCGCGGCAATGTTCGACGAGCGTGGGTTTGGGCACTGCAGGAACTCGAGATGCAGTGATGAGCGAGAAGCTTAGGATCCAGGAGCGCATCTGTTCGGGAATCCGATCTTCGGCCTCTCGGATGCGCTCTTCCCACGTAGGTACTTGAAATTGAATTTTCAGACAGAACCTAGTACGTTGCGGCCCTTTACACCACCACGATAAGGTAAGCGCTATGAAAATTACCGACATAACCGCCAAGATATTTGCTGTGCCTAACAAGGAAGGGCGAACCACCAGCCGCAATTGGATCTTTGTGCGTATCGATACGGACGAAGGGTTGTATGGCTATGGTGAAGCGACCACGGAATGGTTCGACATGTCGGTGGTCGCAGCGATTACGCAGGACATCCGCCCATATCTGATAGGCGAAGACCCCACACGGATCGAATATCTGTGGCAGAGAATGCAGCGCTTGCTGTGGTGGCGTGGTGGTGTGGTGCAGACCAGCGCCATGAGCGGAATCGATCATGCCTTGTGGGACATTACAGGTAAAGCGTATGGCCAACCGGTGTATAAGTTGCTCGGCGGTGCGGTGCGTGATCATGTACAGCTTTATCCCCGGCCGGACCTTGGTGTGGGTGGCCTCAAGGAAGAAATCGCACAGATGAAGGTCGAAGGATTCACGGCCTGCAAAGCCGGCATTCCGCCACGTACAGCGCCGTTTAATCTACAACATGCCGAGCAGCACATCGAAAAGGTGCGCGAGTTTCGCGAGTTAGCTGGACCGGATATGGAATTGATGCTCGATATCGGCGGCGTGATGCCCAAGCCGATGGCGGCCAAGTTTATGGCAGGTATTGAGCCTTTTAACATGTTATTTGTGGAAGAGCTGGTGTGTGCTGACACGCCGCGAGATTTGAAATTGATGCGCGAGTCGTTCCCGTCGATCGCAATCGCTGCCGGCGAACGCGTCGTCACGCGCTGGGGTTTTCGCGAGTGGCTTGAAATTGGCGCGGTGGATGTGATTCAGCCGGATATTTCCCACTGCGGGGGGATCAGTGAAATCATGAAGATCGCGAACATGGCCGAGACGTACAACGTGCGCGTTGCGCCGCACGGCCCCTACGGCCCGGTGAATAAAGCAGCGGGTGTGCATGCCGCCGCTGCGATGCCCAACTTCTTGATTCTCGAACATTGTCGCATGCCGCCTTATTACGACGACGTGCAAACGCAGGCCCTCACCATCAAGGACGGCCACGTCGAACTGCCCACCGCGCCGGGGCTGGGTGTTGATCTCGATTGGGATCTGATCGACAAGTACCCTTTCGATCCAGATCGCGACATGTCCTACCTGGATCGCCGCTACACCCGCGCCGACGGGTCTGAAGCATTGGTTTAGTCGGTTATGATCCAGACTGTATCGCCCCTGCCAGGTTGCATGATGATCACGGCGCCCACGGTTCCCATGGGACTGGCAGGCATCGGAATAAAAAAAGGAAAGCTGGCGGGAGTACAGTAGTCTAATCCGCTATGTGGTCGATAGTGGTTGTAGTCGATCCGCCAGGCACAGGTGTTTCGCGGATTGATGTCGGTACATGGCTGGTCCGAGCAAGCACAATCCCCGAGCCCTCGACGTTCAGCATGCTGGCATTCTGCGGGATCGCGATGGCGGGATACAGTCTACTCCGACAACGTCGCAAGTAACGCACAGCCGACCGAGACCGTTGGTAATCCACTTTCTCCAACGCTGCTCGGAGGCCGTTGGGACGGGGGAGCGCTCGGTGGACATATCATGATGGATCGCGGAACTCTGCTGGACAGTGCCTCTTCCGTGTCCGATAATGCGAACCCCTCTAGCTTCTTTGGAGTTCTCATGAAACCACTGCTACTGCGCTTCACTGTCATCCTGGCATGTTGTGTTCTGTCGCTTGGCCATTCCTCGTCGGCTCAGGAAACAGACGGCGATCAGACTGCGTCGGGTGTCGTCTTTCTTGATCAAAACAACAACCGGACATTTGATAGCGGCGAACAGCCA
>CAUYYV010000358.1:0-3319 GCA_963577075.1 Phycisphaerae bacterium | reverse complement strand
GCCGAGCCAAATCGCGCCGGGCGACCGGCTGCCCGCCGTTGTCGCGCTGCACGCGCACGGCGCCTACTTTGAGACGGGCAAGATGGAGATCGTCGACCTGTACCCCGAGGGTTACAATCGCCCGTCTTACGCTGGCTGGGGCGTAGAGCTGGCGAGGCGGGGATACGTCGTGATCTGCCAGGACCAGATATGCTTCGAGGACCGAAGCTGGGTCGCCCGGCGCGGCGCGGAACTGCGCGGCAAGGACGAGCTGCTCGAAGGCTTCCAGCGAATAGCCAATGGCAAGACGATGGTCGGCAAGCTGGCATTCGATACCAGCCGGGCCATCGATGTGCTCGTTGCGCGTGATGATGTGGACGGCAACCGCATCGGCGTGATGGGCCACTCCGGTGGAGGGATCCAGTCGTTCAGCATCATGCTGTTTGATCCCCGCGCCTCGGTGGCGGCGATCAACTGTGGGCTCGGCGCCACGGCTGCAAGCATCCGCGATTCACGCACCAGCGCGTTCCACGGCATGATACCCGGCCAGAACCAGCTGGGTGATCGCGCCGCGGTGTTGGCAACGTTCGCACCGCGCGCAGTGATGCTGGTCAATGGGAGTGAGGACTGGCTGTTTCCGACCGACGGCGTGCTCAATACCTACTACCGCGCGAAGAAAGCGTATCGCGCGTTGGGCGTCGAAGAACGCCTTGAACTGACGTTGTTCGAGGGGCCGCACCTGTTTGGCGATTGGGTGCGCGATGTCGGCTATCAATGGATCGACAGGTGGCTCAAGCAATCACCGATCGACCCCGAGGAGATCTGGTATCGCGGCGAACGGCCGGATCCGGCTTCGGTTCGGACACACCAGATTGACATCGAGGGTTTGCGCGATTGCTGCGGCAGGTACAGCCAAGTGCAGCCCGACCCCGCGCCGGTGGTGAGGCGAACCGCTGCGCTGCGTGAGCCGGCGGATATGGCGATCGAGGAGGTGCGCATCACCGTCGATCATTTCAATGCCGTGGATAACAAGCGGCCCGAACTCGAGCCGCCGAACGTCGCCAGCGAATACCTGGCCAACATCCGCTGCCTCGTCGACCTGCCGGATTTCATCGACCTGTGGATCGGCAAGGGCCTGTCTGGCGGCGACGGGCGGCGGCCGGCGACGCTGGTGCTGCACCGGTCGATTGATCCGTACGAAGTGGGGCGCGACGAGGTGTTCGCGATGGCCGGAGATGCCAGCTACGCACTGGCGCCGCCGCTGTGCAAAGAGGGTCATCTCGTCGCCGCGATGGACCTGTTTGGTCACGCCACGCGAAAGAACCCGATCAACCAGCGGCGGTGGAAGGACCAGCCCGAGCGGACGATCCTGTTTCCCGCAGTGCGATACATCGATGCGGGCACCTCGCTGCTTGAGCGGACCGTGCACGAAATACGGTGCGTCGTGTCTTACCTGCAAGGCCGTGACGACGTGGATGCCAACCGGGTCAACCTGGTCGGCTTTGGCACGGGCGGATTCGTTGCGCTGATGGCGGCGGTGCTCGAACCGGCGGTGCAATCGGTCGTCGCCGTCGGAGGCGTGACCACTCAGCAGGCTGCCATCGAAGCCGAACTTTTCGATCATTATTTTCTCTATCAACCGGGCCTTGTGCCTGCCGGCGACGTGGGTGCGGCGCTGTCGCTTCTGGCGCCGCGATCGTGCCGGATGATCCTGTTCGACAACGACCCGCAATGGCCTCGACGTGGCGCCGAAGAGGTGCAGCAGGCGATGCGGGGGGCCTATGCGAAGGCCGGCTGCGAAGAACAGCTTGATCTGCGCACCGTTGCCGGCAAACCGAGGATGGACGATCAATTGACTGATCAGATCGTGCAGTGGCTTCGTTGACGTACAGGCGGCCCGCACTACAATCAGGCCGCGTTCGGAGCGGGAAAAGCCTTAACGTTGGGAGCTGGAAATGAATCGCGTGACCACCACGGGACCACCACTGGCGATCAAGGGTGGGCCCAAAACGATTGATACGGAAGAGCCCGATCTGTTCAAGTGGCCGATCGTCACCGAGGAAGACGAGAGGGCTATTCTCGGCGTGCTGCACACGGCAAGCATGTCGCAGAAGGGCACCACGGCAGAGTTCGAGGTCAAATGGGGCGAATTTCTCGGGACGCAGTACAACCTCGGCTACTGCAACGGGACGGCGGCGATCATGGGCGCAATGTACGGTGCCGGCCTGCGTCGCGGCGACGAACTCATCGCGCCCAGCCTGACCTACTGGGCCACCGCAATGCAGGCGATGGCACTCGGGGCGACGCCCGTTTTCGCCGATGTCGAACGCCACTCGCTTTGCATCGATCCCAATGACATCGAGCACCGGATCACCCCGCGCACCAAGGCGATCATCGTCGTGCACTTGTGCGGCTACCCGTGCGACATGGATCCGATCCTCCAGATCGCCCGTCGCCACAACATCAAGGTCATTGAGGACGCCTCGCACTGCCACGGCGCGCTCTACAAGGGCCGCAAGGTCGGCGCGCTCGGCGACGTGTCGGCCATGTCGATGATGTCGCGAAAGGCGTTTGCCATCGGCGAGGCGGGCATGCTCTGCACCAACGATCGCAAGATCATGGAATACGCTGCGGCGTTCGGGCATTACCAGCGCCTGCCGGAGATCGTTTCCGAACCCGAGCTTAAAAAACTGGCCGGCATACCTCTGGGCGGTTACAAGTTTCGCATGTGCCAGTGGTCGTCAGCGATGGGGCTGACGCAGTTGAAGCACTACCCGCAGCGGATAGTCGAGATTCAAAAGGCAATGAACCGGTTTTGGGATCTTCTAGAAGACGTGCCAGGTGTTGCAGCGCATCGCCCGCCGAAGGACTCGGGGTCGACGATGGGCGGTTGGTATCATCCGCTGGGACATTACGTGCCAGATGAATTGGGGGGCCTGCCCGCCGACAAATTCGTTGAGGCCCTGCGCGCCGAAGGCGTGCCATGCAGCGCGGGCGGCAGCTCGTCGTTGCACCTGCACCCGGTGATGAACGATGCGGATGTGTACGGCGACGGCAAACCGACGCGGATCGCGTTTAGCGATCGCGACTTGCGTCAGCCGCCCGGGTCGCTGCCGGTGACCGAAAGCCTCGAGGGGCTGGTTTTGGGCATGCCGTGGTTCAAGCACGATTGGCCCGAGTCGATCGAGCGGTACGCGGCCGCCTACCGCAAGGTTGCCGAGCACGCCAATGAACTGATGGCTTGAGGCTCCGTCACGCATGTGAAGCGTCAATAGCCGCGGACGGAAGCTCACGGGTTCCCACGGCCGTATCCCCGACTGCCGGAGATTTCGCGTGATCA
>CAUYYV010000357.1:0-3340 GCA_963577075.1 Phycisphaerae bacterium | reverse complement strand
TGACTTCGTAGCGCTCTTTGAGTTCATTCAGTCGCAGCATGAGGACGTCGCCACACTTGGCCGCGCGGGTCGGGTAATCTTCATCCACCAGTATCTGGAGTTGGCGCAGTGCCACGGCGGCAGCAAGTGGGTCGCCGGCGAAGGTGCCGGCCCAGGGCGCACCGGTGTTACCCGCACGAGCCCGCTCGGCAATTTCCGGTGTCGTTACTGCAGCCGCGATGGGGAGCCCACCGCCAAAGCCCTTCCCCAGCGTCACAATATCGGGCACGACGTTGTAGTGTTCGAAGGCCCACATGCGCCCGGTCTTGGCCGGCGCGACCGGCACTTCGTCCAGCACCAGCAGCGCGCCCCATTTCTCCGCCAGCGCTTTCAGACGCGGCAGCCAGCCGGCGGGCGGCACGATTACGCCGCCGGCGTTCGTGATCGTCTCGGCAAAGATGGCCGTGACCTCGCCGGTGCTAAATCGATCAATGTACTCATCGCTGGCGCGCAAGCAGGCGAAATCGGACTTGTGGCAACACGGCTCATTCTCATCGCTGCTGTAACCTAGCGGGCAGCGATAACAGTAGGGCGGCAAGATGGCTTGCACGGCCGACGGCATCAGCATCGGACCCAAGCCTTGCTTGCGCCGGCCGCCTACGCTGTTGAGCGACTCCACGCCAAACGTTCCGCCGTACAGGCCCGATATCACGGCCACGAAGTCGAACCCCTTGTTGGCCCCGCGCGCGATGCGCATCGCGACTTCGTTCGCCTCGGAGCCGACGGACGCAAAATTAGTCACCGACAACTCGCCGGGCAACAACGCGGCAAGCTGTTCTGCCAGTTCGATCACCTTCCGGGCGCTGAAATACTTGTATTGGTGCCACAGGCGATCGGCCTGTTGCAGCATCGCTTCCCGCAAAGCCGGATGGTTGTGCCCCAATAGCAGGCTGATATGACCGGAGACGAAATCGAGATACTCCTTACCAGACACGTCGGTCAGACGCATACCCTGGCCGCGTTCGAAGATTATGCGAGGGCGGTGACGCCATCCAAAAACGTAGCGGCTGTCCTTCTCGATCCAGTCGGCCTGCTCAAGCTCGGCTGCTGTTGGTTTCCCAGATGGTTTTGACATATCAGTTTTCTGTCGCCGTGTGCTAGCCCCTACTCCATCATTCCGCGCACCGTCGTCACCACCTGTTCGAGGCGCACGATAGCCTCGCCCAGCGGAACGACGTGGTCGATACCCTCGTCAGGAATCCGATCCCTTCATATTATACAGCCCGATGTGTTCGAAGACCAATACCGGATCATCGTCGCGAATGGCCGACTTGAGCAGCCCCTTCATGTCCGCCGGCGTGGACGGCACGGCGACCTTCAGGCCGGGCATGTGTGTGAAGAGCACATAGGGCGAGTTCGAACAGTGCGCGCCCGCCGAGCGGCCCGCTCCGATGACGTCTTGGATGACTAGCGGCACTTTGAATTGACCATTTGACATGAAATGAATGCGCGCAGCTTGATCGAATAATTCGCCGCTGGCTTCAAAGACGAAGTCGAAGAACATGATGTCCACGATTGGCCGCAGGCCGGCCATTGCCGGGCCAATGCTGAGCGTCGTGAACCCCAACTCCGAGATTGGCGTGTCGCACACGCGCACGGCGCCGAATTCTTCATACAGCCCCACAGTCTGCTTGTAAGCGCCGCCGCCCATCCCGATGCCCTCGCCGAATGTGATGACCGAGTCGTCGCGGCGCATTTCTTCGGCCAGCGCCTCGCGGATTGCCTCGACGTAACGGATTTCACGCATTGACCGGTGTCGCGAAAACGCCTGATTCAGCCGGTGTCATTTCGGGCCATTCCGAAGTATCGGCAAAGTCAACCGCGTCGCGAACAGTCTCGGCGACTTCGGCTTCAATCGCTCCAAACGTCTCGTCTGTTGCGTCTCCATTGGCGAGCATTTCGGATCGCAATTTGATCAGCGGATCACGCGCCTGCATGGTCTCGATCCCATCGTCGGGGCGATAGCCGGTACCCGGATCGCCGGAATAGTGACCCATGTACCGATACGTGTCGGCGACGAGCAACGCCGGGCCGCTACCGGTACGGGCGCGCACGATGGCTTCACCCGCGGCGGCATGCACAGTAAGCACATCCATGCCATCTACGGCAATGCCGTGCATTCCGTAGTCTTCGTCCCGCGAAGCGATGTCCATGTTTTTGGTCGTCGCACTGAGCGGAACTTCGGCAGCATATCGATTGTTTTCGCAAACAAAGACGACGGGCAGGTCCCAGAGCGCCGCCAGGTTCATCCCCTCGTGAAATGATCCGACGTGTACCGCGCCGTCGCCGAAAAAGCCAACGGCCACCCGGTCGCTTTCGCGTTACTTGAACGCGTAAGCCGCACCGGCCGCCGTGGGTATGCTCGGCCCGACTAGGCCACTTGTTCCAAGCAGCCCCGCCGGTGCGGAGAATAGGTGCTTCGAGCCGCCGCGACCGCCGGAGCATCCTGTCGCGCGACCGAATAACTCGGCCATCAATTTTCGAGGTGAGACACCCTTTGCCAGCGCATGTCCGTGCCCGCGATGCGTGCTCGTAATGTAGTCATCCTGGTTTAGATGCGTACATACCCCGACTGCCACCGCCTTCTGCCCGACATACAGATGAATCAGCCCGGGGATCTGCTGATTGCGGAAACACGCGTCGACCTGCTCCTCGAATCTACGCAGAAGGAGCATCTTATTATAGAGGTCGAGTAACGCGTCTATGGATAATGTCATCGGCTTTCTTCGCCCCGAATTACACGAATTCCCACAAATTTTTTTAATTCGTGCTAATCCGTGAAATTTGTGGCAGAAAATCTTAAGTCACTTCCCTTCAAACTGGGCCGTCTTCTTCTCGGCAAAAGCACGCACGCTGTCGCGCAGACGGACGATCTGGCCGAGGGCGTGCGCGAGGGTCGATTCCAGCCACAGGGCGCCCTGCACCAGCTCGTCAGGTTCCACAACTGAATTTACCAATCCCATACGCTGTGCTTCGTCAGCTTTGTAACGGTCCCCTGTCAGAATCATTTCCAGCGCGTTCCCCAACCCGACGACGAGTGGCAGGCGCACGCTACCGCCGTCCGGCGGATGGAATCCCCAGTGAACGTCTTGAAACACGATTTCGGCGTTCTTGCTCGCGAGCCGGATGTCGCAGGCAAGCGCCAGTTCCAGCCCGCCGGAGATGCAATAGCCGTTGATGGCGGCGATGATTGGTTTGTAAACGTCCAGGTTGCGCGTGATGCCCCCGAATCCCGGCCAGTCTGTGACGGTGTGCCGGAAGGCAGTTGCGGATTGTTAAAAATAGTCAAGCGTATAGGTTT
>CAUYYV010000356.1:0-3343 GCA_963577075.1 Phycisphaerae bacterium | reverse complement strand
ACCTTCAAGCTGCAGGGCAACACGATGCCGTTCGGCTGGCACCAGGACAACGCCTACGGCGAGCTGGATCCTTACAACGCGATCAGTTGTCTCACGGCGCTCGACGATACCGACGAATCCAACGGCTGCCTGTGGCTGGTCCCCGCCAGTCACAAACAGGGGCAGGCGAAGTATCAGCATACCGCCGAAGACAAGAAGGCCCAGAAGTCCATCGAGCTTGAGGTGGACGAGAGCCTGGCCGTGCCGATGCCGATGAAGGCCGGCGAGTGCCTGTTTTTCAGTTGCTGGATGCTGCACAAATCCGAGGGCAACCAATCGACCAATCGCGATCGGCGGATATTGTTCATGCGCTACGCCGATGCCGATGCCGTCGAAGTATACAACGACCGCAAGCCGCGGATCGGCCGGTTGGTGCGCGGCACGACCCGTTTCGAGCAAGTCGCGGCGTATGAGGAGGATATGTGAGCGGCGCAGCAATTACACCGTGGTATCACACGGATTCGCCCGGTGGCCCCATCTTTCAGCGTACATGTGGGTTGTTCAGACAATGCCAATGTTGTCTTACGACACACGCATCAGTGTGATAAAGAAGATGTGGTTCTCGCGCACGGCGACGGGCGGCAGTGTCACCTGCTCGCGATTCTGCCCGACGTGCAGTTTGGTCAACATCGAGGGCGCGCCGCTGTTGCGTTCGGCCAGGCGTTCAACTGCTTCGCGCGACAGCCATGTAGGGCTGCCCATGTCGAGGTAATCGCTCTGCACGTCATTGTGGCGGTAACCGACTTCGTGGACGGCCAGGTCGTAGTCGCCCGCGGGTAGATTCCGGATCGTGACCGTCGCATCGCCGACGAGTTGTGACGGCAGGTGGCGGCGGTAGAACTCGCCGTTGGGCGTGTCGCCCTGGTCGAGCCGGGTGTGGTCCCAGAACAATACTTGCACCCCGCGATCGCTGCGACAGGCCCATGCATCGTCATCGGTGCAGTTCAGTGGTTCGTCGCCGAGCTGGTGGAGAAACCGATACGCGAAGAATGCCGGCTTGCGCAGGCCCTGCAGGTTGAGCAGCCCGAACCCGCCGTGAAAAGGCCGCGGTGGCGGGCCGGATTCGTCAAACACGTCGGAGAACGTCCAGTAAGACATCGTGTCTGCCACGCGCTCTGTACGTTTGATCTTGGCAAGGATGAATGCGGCGCAAGCGTAGTTGTCGTTGTATGGATCGCGCGACCCAAACGTCGGGCCCCACTCGGTGATGTGGATGGGCAGGTCGGGCATTGCCGACGCCTCGACCTCACTGCGTGCTTGGCAGACGGCGTCGACAATCGGACCCGGCTCCGGGCAGGTGAACAACTGCTTGACGCCCAATTCGTCGATCGCGCCGTTGACGCCGTAGGTATGGATAGTCACGAAGTCGATCGGTACGCCTTTGCCGTGGCAAAACTCGATCAGCTCAGGCCCCCATTCGCAGCCGGCCGCGGCCGGACCGCCCACGCGGCAGTTGGCGCAGACGCGTTTGATTGCGAGCGCCGCTGATTCGTACAACCGGAAGTACGCCTCTATGTCGCCGGTGAAAAATGCCGGGTGATTCGGTTCGTTCCAGACCTCGAACAACCACGTGCCGACGCGTGATCTGCCGTAACGATCGACCCAATGGCGCACCGTTTGCTCGACCAGCTCACCCCACGCGTCGTACGACTTGGGCGGCGTTACGTTGGCGCGCCAGTCGAACACCGTCTGGTCACCGCTGGCCAGGACCGTCGGCATGAAACCCAGCTCGACGAACGGGGCCATGCCCTGGTCGACGATGTTGTCATAAAGCGCATCGAGGTACTGCCAATTGTAATCGAGTGATCCGTCCGGTTGTTTGCGATAAACCGCCAGGTCCTCGTGAAACAGCCCATGAAATCGCAGCCGCTCGAACCCGCACTCGGCCCGAACGATGCGCAGATGCTGCTGGTAATCGGCCCGCAGCCCCAGGGCCGCGTGGCCCGCGCCCACGCAAGAGCGATAGCAGGTATTGCGTGGGCCTTGCACCGATGTGTAGTCAAGTTCTATCTGACGCACTGAAAACTCTGACCGCCATTGTACGGTCTACCTGCCGCCGGCAAAAATCGATGGTGCACTCGGAGTTCACATCAGCCACTTGCTGACGAAATCGCGAGGGTGATCGACGCAGAGAGCTTTTGACTGCTCCTCGGTCAGGCCGACGTGCCGGATCAGGGCGTCGTAGCATTGCTGCATCGTGACGCACGCACCTGCGAGGTAATCGGTGCCGCGCAATCGCGCGACGGGGGTATCGCCGGACCGGTCGATGACACGGAAACTGACGGGTACGAAATCTGGGGGAGCGCCGGCGGCGGAGATGCAGTCGGTCGTGATCATGCACCGATCCAGGCCCGCCACATGCAGGTATGACTTGAGCACGTACCAAGGCACGTGATGACCATCGGCGATCAACGAATATCGGACGTGCTCGAGGCTCAGCGCCCGGTTGATGATGTTGTGATGGCGGTGTACGTCGTTGGCGCATCCGTTGCCGAGGTGGGTAAACAGGTCAAGCCCCGCTTGCTCGGCGTCGCGGAGCAATTCGAGCGGTGCGTCGGTGTGGCCGGCGGCGACGTGAATACCCTGCTCGGCGAGTTTGCGCGTCACCAACAGGTCCTTGTCAACTTCGGGCGCCAGGGTCACCAATGTCACGCGTGACGGGCCGCCGCCAGCATCGAGCAGTTGGTCCATCATCTCGACCGACGCCGGGCGGATGTGCTGCGGCGGATGCGCTCCACGGTAGCCCTCTACCGGTGAAATAAACGGGCCCTCAATATGAAACGCGGGAATCAACCGGCGCAGGTTGTCATCTTGATCGATCAGC
Organism: Phycisphaerae bacterium; assembly: GCA_963577075.1. GTDB lineage: Bacteria > Planctomycetota > Phycisphaerae > Phycisphaerales > Phycisphaeraceae > CAUYYV01. The sequence goes on along the minus strand of CAUYYV010000356.1, from coordinate 480 downwards.
CGGCGCAGGTTGGCAAGCCGATCGATCATGCGGTCCGCATCATCCGTGGTGATCGTCGCTAGGATGGCGCCGACGCCGTCGGCGGCAAGCTGTTGCGCTACCAACTCGATCTGCGCTTCGGTCACCGGGTCTTCGTTGAAGTCCACACCCGCGTAGCCGTTGACTTGAATATCTACAAAGTTCATGTCTGCTATTTCCCGAAGCCCAGCAATCGATCCGCATTTTCGTGGTATACCTTCCTCAGCACGTTGTCCGGCAGGTAGATGCCGTAGATTTTCCATTCGCCTGTGGGCGGAAACGGATGATCATAATAGTCAAAATACTCGTCCGCTGTCTCCAGGAATCGATAGTATATTCGATACCGCGGTTGGCGGGGTCTGCCGGGATACCGGTCGGTACCATACAGGATGCGATCGGCGTATTTGCGAAAAAACTGCCGCGCCGCGTAAGGTTGTCGGCCCAGTTCGGCGACGCGGCCTG
>CAUYYV010000355.1:0-3389 GCA_963577075.1 Phycisphaerae bacterium | reverse complement strand
GGTCGGGCCGGTCACTTACGAAAACCCCGATCGCCCCGGCGTGTTGCACGTGATCGAATCGCATTACCTGGCCGAGATTGTCGATCCGCAGACGTGTCGGCCGGTGGCGCCGGGTGAATGCGGCGAGCTGGTGTTGACCACGCTCGGCAGGGTGGGCGCTCCGTTGCTGCGTTATCGAACCGGCGATCTGGTGCGGCCAAGCACGAGCGATGCTGCGAAGCTCGGCCGGCCCGAACTTGCGATCGAGGGTGGTATCCTCGGACGAACCGACGACATGGCCCTGGTCCGAGGCGTCAACATCTACCCCGGCGCCGTTGATCAGATCGTACGCCGGCACGACAATGTAGCCGAGTACCGTGTGGAAATCAGTGAACGCGATGGCATGACGGACCTTCACGTGATTATAGAGCCGGTGGCGCCAATCGAAAACGACGCAGTGGAGATGCTTTGCGAACAATTGTCAGACGAACTTCGCGACGCGTTTCATCTTCGCGTGCCGGTGTCGTCGGCCAAGCCCAATGAGTTACCACGCTTCGAGTTCAAGGCCCGCCGCTGGGTGCGCCTCGACACGTAACTGACCCGATTGTGAATGATGCCAGGCCCATTGTTGAATTGACCGGCGTGGCGAAGCGCTACGATGCGATCGCTGATGCAGCAGCGCCTTGGGTGCTCGACGCGATCGACCTGTCCGTGACGGAGGGTGAAACGCTGGCGATCCGCGGGCCGTCGGGATCGGGAAAGAGCACGCTGCTGAACATCATCGGTGCGCTGGATCGCCCCTCGGCTGGTCGGGTGTTGATCGACGGATTCGATCTGGCGCCGCTCACGGACAAGCAGCTTGCGACGATGCGCAACGGCACGATCGGTTTTGTTTTTCAATCGCACCACCTGCTGCCGCAGTGCACCGCGATCGAGAACATACTCGTGCCGATGCTGGCCGATCCTGACAAGTCACGACGGCGCAGCGCCGCCGACAGGGCGGTGCAACTGCTCGGCCGCATGGGTTTGTCCGATTACCTTCATCATCGCCCGGGCGAATTGTCGGGAGGTCAGTGTCAGCGTGTCGCGGTCGTGCGCGCCCTGATTAACGAACCTAAGCTGCTGCTCGCCGACGAGCCGACCGGATCACTCGATCGTGCCGCAGCCGACGGGCTCGTGGACCTGCTGGTTGAGCTGAATCTTACGGATCGCGTCACGCTTATCGTTGCTACCCATGCGCAGCACGTTGCGGTACGGATGGGTCGTGTGGTGAAACTTCACGATGCACATCTTGTCGAAAGCGGAGTGGAGCCTTGACTTACTGGCGGTTGATGGTGCGTGGATTGGAGCACTATTGGCGCACCCATCTCGGCGTGTTGCTCGGCGCCGCGGTCGGAGCGGCCGTCATTGTCGGTGCATTGGCAGTCGGTGACAGCATCCGGGCCAGTTTGGCCCGGATGGCCGAGGCACGTCTGGGCCAGGTGCGGCTTGCACTGGTCGGCAACGATCGGTTCTTTCGCGACACTTTGGCCTCGCGAGTAAGTGGGATCGAGGGGACAAGCGTCGCGGCCGTGTTGCAGGTACGCGGTATGGCTGCCCGGCCCGATGGGACGGCGTTCGCCGGCCAGGTCAACGTGATGGGCGTGGACGATGTCTTCTGGTCGTTCGCGCCCGAGGCCACCATTGGACACCTGGCTGGCGATGAGGTGATCGTCAACGAGCGGCTGGCGACGCAACTGAATATTGGTGTGGGTGACATCATTCTGCTTCGTGTTGAGGATCCGGGTGGTTTGCCTCGAGATTTTCCGTTGGCGCCGCTGTCGATCTTAACACCCGTGCTGCGCGCCAAGGTGCGAGCGGTCGCCAATGACGCCGCGTTCGGACGGTTTTCATTGCGCGCTGACCAGGTATCACCGTATAACGCATTCGTGTTGCGCCGCGAGTTGCAGGACCGGCTCAAACTCAAGGGTCGGGCGAACCTGATGCTTGCGGGCAACGGAATTGATGTGGAGAGAGCCAATACTGTATTGGCGCAATCGTGGCAGTTGTCCGATGCCGAGATTGAGTTGCGTCTGCTTCCGGGTGGTACTCAATACGACTTGTCATCACGGCGTGTGTTCATCGATGCGCTGACCTCGGCCGCGATCGCGGACGCCGGTGGACGGGGCGTCCTGACATATTTCGTCAATGAATTGCGTCTTGGCGATCGCGCGGCGCCGTACTCGATGGTCACGGCCATTGAGATGGGTGCAGTGCCCGAGCCAATTTTCCCTGCAGATTTTGGCGACGATGAAATCGTTATCAACCGATGGCTAGCCGACGATCTGCACGCGGCTGAAGGTGATCGCATCGAGCTATCGTATTACGTGGTATCGCCGAGCAGGCAGTTGAGCGAGGCATCAGCTTCATTCACTGTGCGGCGGATCGTGCCGATCGAGGGACTCGCGGCCGATCGTGATCTAATGCCCGCGTTTCCCGGCTTGACTGATGCCGAGCATTGTCGCGAGTGGGACCCGGGTTTGCCCATCGATCTCAAGCGTGTTCGCCCCGAGGACGAGCAGTACTGGGGGCAACACCGTGGTACGCCCAAGGCGTTCGTCACGCTTGCGGCCGGTAAACGCCTCTGGGCCAGTCGATTCGGTGACCTGACAGCCGTGCGGTTTGACGCCTCCGATGTTTCGCGCGAACAACTCGAACAACGCTTGCACCGATTGGTTCAGCCTCAAACCATCGGACTGGCCTTTCAGGATGTGCGTGCGGCGGCAGACCGCGCGGCGGGCACGGCCGTCGATTTTGGCCGATTGTTTCTTGCACTCAGTTTCTTTCTAGTTGCCGCCTCGTTGCTGCTGACCGGGTTGCTGTTCGTATTCGGAGTGGAGCAGCGGGGGCGGCAGTTGGGTGTGCTGCTCGCCGTTGGTTGGCGGCCGAGCCGGGTGAAATTCCTGTTGATGTCCGAGGGCGCTGTTCTCGCCATCGTCGGATCGACCATCGGCTGCGTCGGCGGCGTGCTTTACGCGAAGGTACTGCTGCTCGCATTGTCCACCGTGTGGAGCGGTGCGGTCGCACACGCTTCGGTGACGTTTCACGTTGAGCCTGCCACACTGGCTATCGGTGCTGCGTCGGGCGCGGTTCTGTCGGTGATCGCGATGTTTTTGACACTGGGCCGGCTCATGCGCAGGCCGGCATGGCAACTGGTGGCGTCCGGTGTCGAGTCGCGGGTGATGCTGGGGCGCCAGCACCGTTGTTGGTCAGCGTTTGGCGCCGGATTGTTTGGCGTCACGGCGTTGGTGATGCTGCTGGTGGCCCCACCGGCGACGAGCCGGGGCGCGGCCGGCTTGTTCTTCGGTGTCGGTGTGATGGTGCTGGTCGCGAGCTTGTGTGCGTTGAACGCGGGTTTGTCTCACTGTTCA
>CAUYYV010000354.1:0-3395 GCA_963577075.1 Phycisphaerae bacterium | reverse complement strand
AGCCCGTTGCGATGGAACGAAGCAGTAGACGAATGAGCGGGCCGGCCCGCATTTCACCGCCATGACAGAGTTGACCTGGTTTGAGCCCGCGGCCTCGGCGCTGCTGCTGGCGGCGGCAGGCGTGGCGATGGTGATGTCGGTACGCCGGCGGTACCCGGCCGCGGTGGTCGGCGTCGTGCTGCTGTCGTGGCTGGCGCTCTCGCTGGCCGTCGGCTGGGCGATGGGCGTGGCCAGGCCGAACCCGGTCGATCCGGCCCTGCGGACGGATCGGCCGATCGAGGTGCACGAGCAGGGCTACGTCACCTCGGACACCTGCCGGACCTGCCACCCGCACCACTATCACACCTGGCGTCACTCCTATCACAGCCAAATGACGCAGGTCGCCGGTCCCGATACGGTCGTCGCGCCTTTCGACGTCACACTGCAAAGCTACGGCAAGACGTTCAAGCTCGAAAGAGTCGGCGACGAATTCTGGATCGAGTTGGACGATCCCGACTTCACCGGCGAGGGTGCGCCGGAGCGCGTTCGCCGGCAGATCGTCATGACGACCGGCTCGCATCACGAGCAAGACTACTGGTACGTCACGCCGCACGGCCGATGGGTCGGGCGCTTGCCGTTTGTCTATCGCATCGCCGAGAAGACGTGGATCCCGGACGCCTCGGTGCTGCTGACCCCGCCGGACGCGCCCCAGCCGTTCGGGCTCTGGAACACCAACTGTATTCAGTGCCACACGACGTTTGGCCGGCCCCGTGTGATAGGTATGACCGACAGCGACACTCGGGTCGCCGAGTTCGGCATCGCCTGCGAGGCGTGTCACGGCCCCAGTGAACGGCACGTCGCCCAGAACGCCAATCCAAAGCGACGATACGAGCTTTGGTTGTCCGACCGAACGGACGATCAGGTCGTCAATCCGCGCACCCTCCCGCCGCAAAGATCAGCGATGGTTTGCGGCCAGTGCCACGGCATCTGGGAATTGAAGGGCCGGGACGCAAAGATGCGATGGGTAGGCGAAGGCTTTGCGTATCGTCCCGGCGACGATCTGAATGAAACACGCTTTTACCTCGGTGATAACGAGAACCTCGAGCACCCGCAGGTCCGGGAATTGCTTCGAGACAACCCGCATTTCCTGGACGAGCGCTTCTGGTCCGACGGCATGGTGCGCGTTTCAGGGCGCGAATACAACGGCTTGATCGAAACGCCCTGCTACACGCACGACAACCCCACGCGGCCGGTGATGACCTGCCTGTCCTGCCACGTGCTGCACAAGCCGGCAGACGATCACAGGCCCATCGACGAGTGGACCGACGATCAATTGAAGATTGACATGCGCACGAACCTGGCCTGCACCCAATGCCACGACACGGATTTTGACACCGATGCGAAGCTGACGGCGCACAGCCACCACGAGCCACAATCGACCGGGAGCAACTGCTACAACTGCCACATGCCGTTTACCGTTTGGGGTCTGCTCAAGGCGATCCGCAGCCACCAGGTGGACAGCCCCACCGTGCAGGCCAGCATCGACACCGGGCGGCCCAACGCGTGCAATCAGTGCCACCTCGACAAGACGCTGGCGTGGTCGGCCGAGCATCTCGATAAGTGGTACGGCCAGCCGAAACCCGAGCTGAACGAGGTCGAGCGGCGCATCCCCGCGTCGATGATCTGGTCGATCCGGGGCGATGCCGGGCAGCGCGCCCTGATGGCGTGGACGTTCGGCTGGGAAGCGGCCCACGGAGCGTCGGGCGTGGATTGGCTGGCGCCGATGCTGGCGCCGCTGTTGGATGATCCCTACGACGCCGTCCGCTTTGCCGCGCATCAATCGCTGCTGAAGGTGCCCGGGTTCGTGCGGTTCGCATACGACTTTGTCGCGCCGCGCGCCGCCCGTCTCGCCGCAAGCAAACGCGCCGTGGCGATCTGGTCACAGCGCCGCGCCGCCGCGGGCGAGCCGACGAATCTAGGGTTTCTCTTCGACGATCCGGATCGCCGATTGCCCGGCGATATCCTGCTTCAACTCTACCAACAGCGCGACCGTCGCGGCATGCATCTGGCGGAGTGATCGATCATTACACATTCGGATCGTCGCGAGCGGTACAGTTCGGTTGGCCGACGTCTGCAACGCTTCGACCTGCGACGGCTGCAACGGGGTGTTGACCGTGCCGAGCCACTGCCACGGCCGCTCCGCGCCGACGCCAGCTGATGCGCATGCACCGCCACATTCAACGGCGCCCCGCCCAGCACCTGCTGATCGAGAAACACGTCGAACAGGGCCTCACCCAGGCCCACCACGGTAAATGAAGCCGACATGTTCACAGATTGCCATACGGTGCCAGGCTGGATGACAAAGACGTCCGCATAGCTCAATTGGATAGAGCGTCGGCCTCTGAACTGCGCAACTTGGGCTGGCCCGGTCGGTGGCATGTGGGCGAAGGTCGCACTGCATGTGATCCGTCACCAATTGCGCCATCACGACTGCGGCGAAAACCTCCCGCTGATGTCATTGGACTGCAGCGAAATGCAACGAAAGTGCTATTGCTTCTTTAACGCCAGGTTCCAACTTTCACAGCCTCGAAACACCATGTGTTCTCCCTCCACAAAAAGCGGCCTCTCCGCATACGCATTCTTCACTCCCGGATCCGCTTCCCCGCGCAACAGCAGATTCCGGTGTTCCTCGGCCCGCGTCTTGACCCAGGTGCTAGTCGGTATGTACCGAAGCGTCAGTCCGACCCGCCAATGGTCCGATTTGTTCGCGTTGGATCCGTGGACGATCGTTGGATGGTGGATCGAGACGTCGCCCGGCTGCAGTTCCAGGTCGACGGCATCCGAATCATCGATGTGATCGGGATGCATGCCGGCGCCGAGGACGAATTTATCCCGGTCCAGATCCACCAGTTCACTCCGCTTCATCAAACGCCGGTGGTGCGTTCGAGGCAGCACGCGCATGCATCCGTTCTCTTTTGACGAGGCGGTGCCCGCAACCCAGAGCGTTGTCACCCTCATCGGTTCAAGCGGCCAGTAGGATCCATCCTGATGCCACTGCACGGCTTGTCCATCGCCGGGCTTCTTGGCGATATAGTGGGCGGAGTACAGCGCAATGTTCGGGCCGATGAACAGTTCTGCGATGTCCAGCAATCGATCATCTCCGACAAGCCTGTGAATGAAGGGATCATTCACCAGCAGATGGTGGTGCAGACGTTCCGGCCGCACCTGGGGATGTTTCTTCACGAGCCATTGAACGTGCCGCACTGTTTCCTCGGCGAGATCGGCGTCGATCATGTTCCGAACGATGACGTAGCCCTTTTGGTCGTACTCCTGCTTCAGTGACGTCGTGGCTCCCATGAGTCGTACCTTGTGTGTGATCTATAGACGCGCTCAGACGTAACTACTGCTGGTTGCGA
>CAUYYV010000353.1:0-3398 GCA_963577075.1 Phycisphaerae bacterium | reverse complement strand
CCGGAGCAGATGATCGCTATCCGATCCGGCAAAACTTACAACTGATGGCAGGGGTCTGCCCGGCGTGATGCGACTCGGCGATGCCTCCCTGATCATTGGACTCACGGATATAGGCATAAACATCGCGAGAAATGTCCGCGTCGGATCGGCCCAATAACACGTTATGCCGCGGGGATGAGTTGTTGTTGCACGATCCAAGCCGGTGTTTGTGCGCGATACGCCCGGATGTGTCCAAGCCGTGAGAAGTAGTACCAGGCGGTCAGCCCTTGCAAGATGATGCTGAAAAAGATCACGCTGACGTAGACCAGCAGCGTGAGCGTGACGTGCAGTTCCGCAACGGATCCGAGCAACGGCTCGAGCTGGGGCGTGGCGGCGATCTGCGCCTCGTACGGGTTCGGTCCGGTCAAGGAGGCCCAGATGCGCCAGACGCTGTAGACGATAATCATGCCCAGCAGGCCGAGCTGATTGAACCCGAGCAGCCGGGATCCACGCGGGTCGAACCGCCGAAGCAGTTTGCGACCGCGCAACTCGTTGCATGCGATCAGCCCCAGGGCGGCGCTGATGAGCAACGCGCTGAAACCGAACAGGGCAAACGGCAGTGTCATGGCAGCGAGTACGGCGGCGGTCCAGCCGTTGAACGCGGCGACTTTCGAGGCGGCCATCACCTTACCCGCGCGGCGATGCGCGTCGGCCAGTTGCTGCTGATGCTCGGCGGACAACGGCCCCGGCGATTTGGGCGGCGGTGCGGTCGTGCTGGCGGCGGCGTCTACGCTCACCCGGAAGCTATCGGTCGTTTTGACCGGACTTATGACGCGCGGTTGGGCAAATGGAGCCCCGTCGGGACGGTCGGGTTATATAATCCGGCCGTGCCTGTCGTAATCGTCGTCCGGTTGCCACGAACTCGATTCAGTAGCAACCGGTCGCTGCGGGCTTGACCACGCCGCCGCCGAGGCCAGCAGGTCCGCGATCGCATCCGCTGAATCGCCGGGTGTTGCCCTGTCGGTCGTCACGGCCGAGGTGAGCAGGCTCGAGGCCGACGATCCGCCGGTCAGAGCGTCGAGGGCCACGTCGTCGAAAATGGCGTGGGCGTCGTGGGTGGCGAAGCCGACCTGGCCGGTGTTGAGCGACGTGCCGAAGTCGAAGCTCACCTTGTCGACACCGTTGACCAGCAGCGTCGCCGTCGTGCCCTCGATTTGCAGCGACAGGTTGTAGTCGGTGTTGCTGGCGATCACTTCGCTCAGTTCGTCGTCGCCGACCTGCGCCGCCCCGACGGCCTCGCCGAGCAGCGCATCGGATGACAGCAACAGCCTCGACTCAAGCGCATCAAATCGTGGTCTGGCACGGCCATGATCATTCATGCGGAAACCACTCCTTTCGGCTGGAGTTACGGTGGGGGCTCACTGTCATCGGCGGTGCGCCTGGTCGCCCCTGCACGATCCAGGTAACACATCTTCGCGACATTTTAGCCCCTTAACGGGCGGAGGCTGCGAGAATTCAGTTTTTCCAATAACTTGTTTGCTGCAAAGATTTAAAAAACAACGGTAATAGGATCCAATCGAGATGACCGCCACGCAAACCGTCAAGGTCGAGTTCGACGATCAGGTCGTCGAGCGCCGCTGGTCCGACGCCAACGAAAAGATGGACTGGACGCCGTTTCCCGTCGGTTACGGCATCCTGCTCAATGAGCGGTACCAGTTTCCGATGGATATGGCACTGGTACGCGCCAAGCTCGACACCAAGCGACAGCTGTTCGTCGATAATCACATGATCGCGCACGTGCAGGGCGTGCTGCGCCAGACGCACGCGGCGGAGGATCACCCGGATAACCCGCTGTTTATGCCCTACAGTCAGACCGCGGCCTTCATCTGCGCGGACCCCGGCAATGCCGGCTACCGCTTGTACTACAACAGCGCGGGTTGGCTGATGCACGCGGCCCACTCGCAAGACGGCATCCACTGGGAAATACCCGAACTCGACGTGTTCGATCTAAATTCCGTCGACCCGCAGCGCATCCCCGGCCCCCCGGGAACCGCGAACAACGTCATTGACTCCGGCGAAATGCACGGACTGATCCACGAGCCGGACGACCCGAACCCCGATCGGCGGTGGAAGGCGATCTTCGGCAGAAAAACCGAGCACAGGCATCGCCGCTGGCCTTACATACCAGATGATGTGACGCACGGCAGTGCCCCTTACGAGTTGCACGTCTCGCCCGACGGTTACCGCTGGACGTTCGAGGCCGAGACGAACCATTTGAATGGCCCGTATTGCGACGCCGACGTGCCACACCGCTGGCCGCTGAGCGGCGACGACGCGCTTCGCGTGCGCTGGGATCCGATCCTCAGAAAATACATCGGCATGACCAAGCACCGCATCGGGCCTGATTATCGCATGTCGCCGATTTTTCACGCCGCCCGCGTTGTGGGCCAGATCGACAGCGACGACCTGATCCACTGGTCAGCGCCGCGCATCGTCGCCTATCCCGACGGTGAAGACGCCAAATAGCCGCTCGGCGCCATGCACGGCATCTACGAAGCCGACGGATTTCCATACGAAAGCATTTGGCTCAACAATTTCTCGATCTCAAGTTACACGCCGGCGACCTCAAAAAAACATCGGGAGTTGGACCTTCACCCCAACCGTCCGTATATAAAACTCAATCACCTGACGCTCGCCGCCAGCCGCGACGGCCGGCACTGGTATTACTTCGGCGACCGCAAACCGTTTATCGCCCTGGGTGACCAAGACAGCTGGAAGCCCGGATACCTGCGCGCGGTCAACCTGGCGACGGTCGGCGGCCCGATCGTCAAGGGCGACGAACTGTGGTTCTATTACCGCGGCGGCAGTACCAATGCTCGCAAGCGTGACTGGATGTGAGGCCTGGGCCTGGCGACGCTGCGCCGCGACGGGTTCGCATCACTCAACGCCGGCGCCGATGGTGGGCTGGTCATCACCCGGCCGTTCATCTTCGAGGCTAACGGCGATTTGTTCGCCAATGCCGACGTGGCGAGCGACGGCGAGCTGCGCATCGCGGTGGTCGATGAGGACACCGCCGAGGATTTGGATCACTTCGGCCGCGACGACAGCGTCGCGATCACGGGCGACGTGACGCGCAGCGCCGCCCGCTGGCGGCAGCGCGATTCGCTTGCGGAACTGAAAGGCCGCTACGTCCGCCTCGCCTTCCACCTGCGCAATGCCAAGCTGTATTCGTTCTGGATCGAGTAGTGTTGGCTAATCAGCGCGCTCCCCTTCGGGTCGCGGCTAAACGTTTTTTGTTTCCGCATCGGCCAGGTCAACCCACGGCCCGGCTTTGCCAGGCGGCGCATCGGGCACCGCGATGTCAGGCCAGGGATCGCCTGATGATCTGATCCAGGCGTACAGGCCTTCTTTCATCTTCG
>CAUYYV010000352.1:0-3404 GCA_963577075.1 Phycisphaerae bacterium | reverse complement strand
TTGTTGAGAGGCGCCGCCATGGGTGGCGACATGCCGGATTGCAACGATTCAGAGGTGACCGTGGGTAATCGTCTGCTCGGGCATGGAACGCTGCTTTTGGCGTTGACCATGCTCGTTGCCGTGGGCGGCCTGCTCATGATGCGGTGGTCCCAGTCCGATATGAACGCCATCGAGATTGCCGAGGACGTTGAGGCCAGGATCGAGGTCGCGTTGGCCAAGTTTGCCAATTCTAATGTGATGGCAAAGGGTGATCCGTTGCGGTCGCAGAGCGTGGATGCCCTGCTGAACGATGCCGATGATATTCTGAAAAAATTCACGGGCGATCCGACGATGCATCAGGTACCAATCGAATACGTCAAGAAGAATCCGTTCACCTTGCCCGGGGCTGGAAAACCCGAGACAAGCCCGGTTGGGACAGTCGCGAGCAAAGCACGCAGCCGTCGCGAAGTGCTGGGGCAGGAGTTGGACAAATTGAAGCTCGAGTCGGTGTTTGGCGGGGATATGCTGATGGCTGTTATCAACGGTCAGATCGTCAAGGCCGGCCAGTCTGTTGGAGGTTTCACGTTGACAAAGGTCGGCAGCGGGTCGCGGTCGGTCGAGATGGCAAGCGAGGGGATAACTTTTACGTTGTCAATGAGTGACTGACCGTGTCAATCAGTAGGGCCTAGGCGGCTGGCCGACGGTGCTGCCGATCGACAATGTCACAGAACGCCCATGAGTAGCCAGGATACCCACCATTTTATGGAAGCGATCCCGCCGTCGACCGGCGATGAATTATTGGATGATCGCACGGCCGAATCACTCAGCGATTTGTGGATGCCCGACATGGGTGGTCCGGCCGAGCCGACTGCGTCCGACCTGGGGCAACTGCTGCTCGATCGTGGTCACCTGACCGCCGAGCAACTTACTTCCGCTCAAACTGTTGTTGGAAAATCGCTGGATAAGGGCTTACCCGACATCCTTTGCGAGATGGGGATTGAAGAGATCGGCATTCAGCAGGCCATTGCCGAGATCAACAGGCTGGATTTTGTGCAGATTGATCCCAATCAGGTTGAACTGCGAAGCATGGAGATACTGGGTCACGACTTTTGCGGTGAAAATGGCGTGTTCCCGTTGCGCATGGCGGGCACACGCCTCATCCTCGGAATGACCCACCCCGAAAATCTGATGATCATCGACGAAATTCGCCACAAACTGGGAGTGGCGGTCAAGCCGGTGGTTGTGTGTCGCGGAAGCATCGCCAAAGCGATCGAGCAACTTAAAGAGGACGATGATCCGGATGTGGCGGTTGTTGACATCATCGCAGGGATTGAGGAAGACGACGTGGAAATCGTCAAAACCAAGCATGAGGAACTCAACCTTGACAAGATGGCCGGCGAGTCGCCTGTCATTCGATTGGTCAATTACCTGATCTTCAATGCCGTCAAGGAAGGCGCCAGCGATATCCACATCGAGCCGCAGGGAAATAATCTGCAGATTCGTTATCGCATCGATGGTTTGATGGTCGTGTCGATGAATCCTCCGCATCACATGCACGCAGCCATCGTGTCTCGCCTGAAGATCATGGCCAATCTTGATATCTCCGAGCGCCGGCTGCCGCAGGACGGGCGCATCCGCGCCATGGTGCACGGGCGCAAGCTTGATCTGCGCATGTCGACGCTTCCCACGGCCAATGGCGAGAAATGCGTACTGCGCATCCTTGACACGCGGTCTATTCAGGTGCAGCTTAACGATTTGGGAATGGGCGAGGACATGTTGCTGATGTGGAAACGCCAGATCCAGCAATCGCACGGGATCGTTCTGGTGGCCGGGCCGACCGGCAGCGGCAAAACCACCACGCTTTATGCGTCGTTGGCGCAGATGGAACGCACGAAATTGAATATCTCCACGGTCGAAGATCCGGTCGAGTACGATCTGGCCGGTATCAATCAATGCCAGATGTTTGATAAGATCGGCATGACATTCGCCGTGGCACTGCGGGCACTGCTGCGGCAGGATCCCGACGTGGTCATGGTTGGGGAGATCCGTGACGTCGAGACGGGGCGGATCGCGATTCAGGCTTCCCTGACCGGGCACCTGGTGCTCTCGACACTGCATACCAACGATGCGCCCAGCTCGATCACCCGGCTGATCAATATCGGCGTCGAGCCGTATCTGATCGGCGCCGCCGTCAACGCTTGCCTTGCGCAACGCCTGGTGCGACGAGTTTGCGAAAACTGCAAGGAGCAGGTGGTCCCCGAGAAAATGGTCGCCGAGCACTTGGCGATGCACGGGATCGGCGACCATCAGATCTGGCAGGGCGGGGGCTGCGACCGATGCCGCAACACCGGGTACGCCGGTCGGCTGGGTCTTTATGAGATGCTGATACTGGATGACTTCCTGCGCGACAAGGTGACTGCGAATCCCAGCGTCACGGAATTTCGGCGCATGTGCGTCGAACGGGGAATGGCCACGCTGCGGCTGGACGGTTTCAACAAGGTCGCGGCAGGTTTGACCAGCGTGGACGAGGTGTTGCGCGTTACGGAGATCACGATCTGAGCCGCCGGGCATGTGGCGCTTACGTTTTGCCGAGTTGCATCGCGGCAACGACAAACAACAGCATCCATAACGCCAGTGTCAGACCGTTCAGCACCACGCCAGCAATTGCAAATCCCTTGCGCGAAACCGGATTAATCAACACGGTGATCCCGAGAATAAGGCCAATGATGCTAAGGATGAAACTGCCGAAGATCGACCCGCAGGCAGAAAGTGCAAGCGAGAGGATATCCTCCGGAAGCGTCTGCCCCCGGGTCATATTCGGGATATCCGGATGTTTTTCGACCATCACGTAACCGATGACTTGTGCCGCTACACCGAGCAGTAATGCGAAAATGCCCGTGATAAGCGAAGCAGTGCCCATCTTCGACTGCGTACCAACCGGCACCGCCGAAACGTAGCCTCCCTGTTGGTAGTCGTAGTACTGGTTTTCGTACTCGTGTGGCGGGTAAGGCTGGTGCGCCGTGGGGTCTGACGGGTGTTGATCCGGGTGTGGCGAATGCTGATCGTCAACCATGGTTCTGCTCTTTGGTCCTGTTCACAACGGTGTGGTGGGAACGTTTATCTTACGCCATCAGCGTTGACCATGAGAGAAAGCGTCTTGTCGGGCCGTCTAGACACCGGCCGTAACGTGATGCCGGCAGGCCTGTGCCAGGGCGTCGCAGGCACGCCCAATGTCGGCAACTGACAGGAACGGACCGAAACTGAATCGCGTCATTCCCCCCAACTGGTGCGTGCCGAAAGTCATGTGTGCCAGCGGTGCGCAGTGGATGCCGCTGCGCGTCAGGATGCCGTACGCGGCTTCGAGCAGGTTGGAAAGAACTTGAGGTTCATCGAAACCTTCTATGCGCACGGCGAAGACGCCGCAG
>CAUYYV010000351.1:0-3405 GCA_963577075.1 Phycisphaerae bacterium | reverse complement strand
TGACACGTCACCCCTGGTCTGATCAATCTCGGCCAGTGCCTCTGAGGCGACGTTGTCGAGCAACTCGGCCTCGGCTGCGCGCTGATCGGCGTGATCGGCGTTCGACAGAACACGCATCAGCCGGGAGGCGTCTTGCAACAGTTGTATCCATTGCGAGGTCGCCGTGCCCATACGGTCTCGTGCCCGGGCAACGTAGAATTCAGCCAGCATCCGCTTGGCCACCGTCCGCTCCTTGGTCATTGCGCCCCCGGCGGCAAGCGGTTCGAGCAGGGCGATCACGCCATTGATCTTCTGCCGACGGAACGCCGCCAGTTCGGCCACGGGGTCGGCCTTCAGGTCGACTTTGTCGGCGGGGGAAACAAAACCCTGATGTACCTGGCGGACAAGTTCAAGCGCCTCGGCCAAATCCTCGCGAAACCGGGCCTGCTGTGCGGCTTGCGGGTCCTCACAACCTGCCGCAAGGGCGACGGCCAACACGACCAGCAACATCTCTCGCACGAGTGTCATCCTTCCACGCGCCGCCTGCCGAGTCACACGCCCGGCGGGCGAAGCGAACTGCAAGACTACCTTAGCTAATTCCATGGGATCACCCAACCCAGATGTTTCGGACAACCGGGCATCACTGGTTCAACTCGCCCCGGGTTGCCGGATTCACGTCGCCACCGGTTTTGACCGGTTCCTCCTTCTTCGTGGGCGCTGGCGGCTTCGGGGTCGGCTTTTTCGATAAATCCGGGATATCGTAATCGATCTCGTAATTGGTGGTGTCTCGGTTCAGTTGGTCTATCCAGTTGACAAGGGTGTCGCGCAACCGGTTCCGGCCGCCGGATCGCAGTTGCGCGTGCGGCCTCCAGCCGGGTACATCCGGGTGTGGCGTGGTCGTTTCGTCGCGGTGCCGGCCGTACTGAATCAGCAGGGATTTGCCTGGATCGTGACGATCGATCATGTCAAACTTCTGCTCGGCTTGCTTCGCCGCGCGGTAAGAGTCGAGAATGTAGAAATTAGTGTAGGCGGTCTCATCGCGCCCGGCCCGAGTGGCGAACAGAAACAGCTTGCCGGCGTGAGGTCCGCCATGACATCGGGAGGTGGCACAATAGCTGATGACATAGGGACGATGGACCTGTGTACGAAATGTCCGTATCGATGCCGGGTCGCTGCGTATCTTGACGTCTTTGTAGAGACTGCGAATCTCGGGATATGCCATCTCCAACTCGAACATTTTCGCGAGTATTTCGTGACCGGGCCGGTCGTAAAAGCGTTTGCGTTTCCTGTCGTCCTCGAACTCGTCATCTTCGTATCGGCTGAGGATGGTCGCGATGGTCTGGCGCGGAATGATCACGTTCGGATTTTTGGCCGGGTCAATCTCCATGATCTTAATCTTGTTGATTTGCTCGGCCGTCAGGCGGTTTCGGGGCAGGCCGCGGAGATTACGTGCGTTTTTTTCGGCTGCGACGTCCGGCGTGGTCTCAACCGGATCGGCCGGCTTGGTCGTCTTGAGCTTGTGGCTGACCAATCCTCGCAGTGCCTTGACCCGCTCCTCGTCGGGGAACTGCAGAGCCAATTGATCCAGTTCGGACAACGCCAACTGATATTTGTTCTGCTCGACCAGCCAGTAGGCCAGTTCGTATCGGCCGCCGATGTCTTTGTCTTCCAGGGCTTTGCGCCGCTGATCATATTCTTGCTTGACGGACTTTCTAAATTCAAGCCTGGCGATTTCGCTGCGCAAGATGGTACGGTTGAACCCGGCGATCTGGATGGTGACCGATTCGACGGTGCTGTCAACCCACAGTCCCTCGAGCTTCGGGCCGTCGGGTTTGAGCATGATGACGACTCGCTGCGCATCGGGTTCGAGCGCGGCGGCCGGGGTGGTCATGGTGGCGATCAGGAGGGCCACGAGGTGCAGTCGACGGCTTGGTCGCATGGCAGGTCTCCGCGGATGCATGCTCGGGCCGCGGGTCGAAGGTCGGCCGCGCCGTGGGGTTATCCGGCCGCTCCCAGACTCTCCATCGCCATGGTGATCAGCCGCTCGAGTCGGATGGGCTTGAGCATGTAGGCGTCCACGCCCAGCCGCTCGGCGTATTCCTGGTGGCGCTTGCCCTCGTTGGCGGTGATCATAAAGACAATTGGCGCGTCGGAGAGCTTCTTGACTTTTTCGAGTACGAGAAACCCGCTTCGCTTGGGCAGCATCATGTCGAGCACGAGCACCTCGGGCGGGTCCGTCTCGCAGATCCGTACGGCGGTGTTGCCGTCCGTGCAGGTCTGCGTCAGCGCGCCTTCAGCCTGAAGCGCTTGGTCGATTGCAGAGAGCACCTCCGGGTCATCATCCACGATCAGAATCTTGCGGTCCTTGAGCCGTTCTTCGGTTGTTTGTTCGACCATGAGCGTCCGCTCTCCTTTTACTGAGCCTGACAGCTAATTGTCTGCGCCAAATGGTCCGGGGTCAAGAACCTGCTCGAGCATGGCCGGTTGCATCCAGGGCAGCTGCTCGAGGTTGCGTCGCAGCGGGGCGGGGGCGGGTTTGCCCAGCCGTTCGTGCCGGGGTCGGCTCTTCCATCGCCTGTGCATCCACAGGTACTGGTCCGGCACGTCACGGATGGTCAGTTCGATGGCTCTCATGTACCGGGCAGTGATGTAATACAGCGGATCCCGGTGGTGTTGCCAATCGTCAGGGTGAATAATGTCGGTCACCCCCAGTTCGTACTTGAACTGGGTTCCGCTACGCCGGGCGTAGCCGCAGATGATCGGCACGTTGCGATCCATGGCCAGCAACCCGATTGACTTGTACGTGCTGGCCAGCCGCCCGAAGAATGGCACGAACAGGCCCTTGTCGCCGGCATTCTGGTCGGCGATGAATCCGAGCATGCCACCGGTGTCGAGCACGTTGAGCATGCGATCGGTCGCACCCCATTTGGTGATGATGCGCATGCCACGCCGCTCGCGGATGCCGTAGATCCAGTCGCTGATCAGCCTGTTGTCCATCGGCCGGGCGATCGCGTCGAGCCGAAGGCCCAGCACGGCCAACAGGTAGCCGAGCAACTCCCAGTTGCCCAAGTGTCCTGTGATCAGGATCGCCGGCTTGCCCGCGTTGAACAACTCGATCGCGCCGCTCAAGTTGCGAAGCTGCAGCCGGCGGTGCCAACTATCGTCGTGGATCAGCCGCGGCGTGTGGCTGATCTCAACGAGAAGCTGGACAAAGTGCTCAAACGATCGGATGGCCAACTGCTCGATCCGTGCGTCGGTCATTTCCGGGAAAGCGCTGCGAAGATGCGCCAGTGTCCGGTGGCGGTGGCGGCGGTCACAGCGGTAGAGCCACCGGCCCAGATGCGCCGCCGTGCGCAGGTTCAGGTCGCCATCGAAGCTGGTCAGCGCCATGACCGCGATACGCGCGGCCAGATACTGGGTCCATTG
>CAUYYV010000350.1:0-3412 GCA_963577075.1 Phycisphaerae bacterium | reverse complement strand
CGGCTCAACCTACACCACCCTCGATGTGTCGGGGGCAAGCAAGACCTACGCCTTCGGCATCGACGGCGACAATATCGCTGGGCACTACTACGTCAGCAGCGAGGAAGCCTATCACGGCTTCCTTGCCGTCATCCCCGAACCCGCGACGCTGTCGCTGCTGGCCGTGGGCATGCTGATGGCGTGCCGCAGGCGGCGGGTCAGTTGCTCGCGGGTGTCGCAAGCGTGAGGTTGTACCCGCCGGCGCGGTACGGGCCGCCCGGCCCGCAGCCAGGGCGGCTTGCGCCGGCGTGTGTAGTCGCGGCCGCCGTTGCCCAGGATCCGGGGGCTGAGCGAGATCATCTCAGATAAGTTTAGCCAGGCGACGCGGGGGCACCAGTTGGCCAAACCAACCGAGCGGATTGTGTTGCGGCGTCAGTAAGTTAAGGTCTTCGGCGCTTCACGTTTAGCCGTGATCCGAAGGGGAGCGATCTCCCATCCGGTCGCGGCAAAAACCCGTTTTTACCGACAGGAGTGATCTACCATGAGCAACGTGCCAATGAGCAACCCGGAGATGATGCTGGCCTGTCACGAGCCGTTTGCCACGTCGCGGGGCGCGTGCATTACGCTTCGCAGCGGGCGGGTCATTTCATGTTCCGGCTGCGGATTTACGTACAGCGACGACGACGCGATGACCTGGTGCGAGCCCTACGAGGCTCAATACTCCAACGGTGAGCAGCCGAAGTTTATGAACCTGATCGAGTTGGAAGACGACGTGCTGGGCGCGACCGAGCTGCGCGTGCCCGAAGGCGTCACGAGCAAGATGTATCGGAAACATTATTTCACCAGCTCGTCGGACATGGGCCGAACGTGGTCCGAGCCGAAGATGATGACCAACATCCCGCTGCCGGGTCACATGTGGCAGAACACGCTTTTTCGCACGAGTCGGGGCCGAATCATTCAGCCATGTTACCTGGCGCTTCGCCAGACCACACCGAACGACCACTGGCCGGTGCAGGGCGCCTGGGACAGCGAAGGCAAGTTCGTCGGAACCGGCGCGCACTATTACGACCCGGCGTTCTGCACCAGCTACGTGCTCTACAGCGACGACAACGGCCAGACCTGGCAGAAGAACGAGGACGGCGAGTTGCACATCTTCATGCCGCCCGAGGTGGTGCTGGCGTTCACCGCCGAGCCGACGGTGGCCGAAGTCGAGCCGGGCGTGCTGATCATGATGCTGCGCACGCGGCTCGGGCGGGCGTTCCAGGCCTGGTCGTACGACGACGGCACGACGTGGAGCCGACCCCACCCAACGCACCTGGCGTCGTCGAACTCGCCGGTGGTCGTCAAGCGACTACACTCGACCGGCCACCTGCTGTGCGTGTGGAACCAGGCGGGCGAGGATGACGTCAAGCAGGGCCACATCCGCTGCCGCCTGTCGTCGGCGGTCTGCCGCAACGGACGCGGCATCTGGGAGTTCTTTCAGAACGTCGAATCCGTGCTGGAGCCCAGCCGCGTCGAGCCCGGACCGATCCGTTACACTTCGCCGCTGGGCCTGTACGCCCGCGAACGCGATGTGCCGGCATACGAAAACGACATACAACATTGTGGGCAAATCAAGACCAAGGTGCGCCACACCAACCACAGCGTCTGCGTCCTCGACGACCGCGTGCTGATCCTCTATTCCAGCAAGTGCAAGGTGCTGCCGCTGACATGGTTCTACCGCGGCCACAATCCGTACGAAGAGAACCCCTGGCTGCCCGTCATTGACGCCAAATCCGGTGGTTGACTCTTCCAGTCGCCGTCGGCATGCTGATGGCGTGCCGCAGGCGGCGGCGCTGAAGTCATCGTGGCATATAGAATCCGCCTGACAAAAGCCCCAACCTTCGCGGTAGGGTAGGGGGGTAAAATACCTGGCAGTTAGTGGCGGAAGACCGATAGCTGGCTGGCCGGCACGCGTGACCGCGAGCCGGTACCGTCAGGTAAGCCGGCCTGCCCGCAGTGGCTCAACAAGGACGCGCGGGCCGTGTGGAAGCAGATCGTGCCGAAGCTGTACGCGCTTCACATCCTGGGCCGCTTGAGATAGCCGCTGATACCTTTGCGTTTGCGTTTTGGGGTGGTACGATTCTCCATGTTGAGCCTCCAATCAGGGGGCAATAGAAGTGACAGGGCATGACATCACGAAAACACAAGGCTCGCAAAATATTGGCAAATAGAGACTTGGCCAGGTAGCTCAGGTGGTAGAGCACTGCACTGAAAATGCAGGTGTCGTCGGTTCAACTCCGACCCTGGCCATTGCCGCGTGGACTTCGATCGAAGCCCTTGGCAGACCGGTTTCGGGGGGCAGGGCCGCTCGCATTGGCGATTACTGTTGACATGTTGGTGTGGGCATACAGCCGCGGGATCTTTCCCATGGCTGACTCCAAGACGGGCGAGATCGGTTGGTACAGCCCTGATCCGCGTGCGATCCTGATACCCGACCAATTCCACACGTCTCGATCGCTTCGGCGACGGCTGGACAAGGCCGAATTTTACCTGACGGAGGACCTGGCCTTTGGTCGCGTCATCAGTGCGTGCGCTGAGCCGCGCAGCTACGAGGCCGACACGTGGATCAATCAAGACATCATCACAACCTACACTGTGGCGCACGAAGCCGGCCTGGCTCACAGCATCGAGGCTTGGTCGGACCAGTCACGGGAGCATCTGCTGGGCGGGATATATGGCGTGGCGCTTGGAGGGGCGTTCTTCGGCGAATCGATGTTCAGCCGAGCGACCGATGCGTCGAAAGTCTGCCTGGCACACCTGGCTGATCGGCTGCGCCGACGTGGATTCGTGCTGCTGGACACGCAGTTTCTGACGCCGCACCTCAAGCAGTTCGGCGTCGTGGAGATACCGCGATCCCAATATCTCGAACGGCTCAGCAAGGCCATTCGGCTCGACGTGTTCTGGTCATGACTACGGCAGGACGAGGCGTTGGCCCACATAGAGGCGCCGCGCCAAGATGCCGGGATTGGCTTCGGCGATATTGCGATACTTCTGGCCACTGCCGTAGGTCCGCCGGGCTATTGACCACAGCGTGTCGCCGCGTTGAATGACGTGGTACCGATTGGCCGCAGGCGGATCGACCACTGCCCGTGACCCGATGGCCATGGCAGGCGGTGCGTCCTCCGTGGACAGCGTGTCATGGACGGTCAGGGACTGATCGACCGAAGACTGTGGTTCGATCTGCTGATTGGGTGGAACCTCGGGCAATGCCGCCTGGGAATCCGAATTTGCGCACCCGCTGGTCAGCATGCAACTCATCGTCAGCAACCCGGTAACGATCAGGAAATACCGCATGTCGTGGGCCCTTCCGGGGTCAAGGAATCGCGGGCCATCCGTGGCTCCCACATGCAGGTGATATCGGTCGCCCGATGAGTGGAGCTTTCAATTTCGT
>CAUYYV010000349.1:0-3430 GCA_963577075.1 Phycisphaerae bacterium | reverse complement strand
CAACCACCGCGACCTTCGTGCCGCCCGCCAACAGTTCACCAACTAGTTCCTGACCCATAGCACGAACAGTCTAACAAAGCTACGCTCATCTATGCTCGCACCCGCTACAACTACCACGCTGGACAACCGGTCATCGCGGCACTTGCCCGTGGACCTCATTGTTCTAATATGTCCGCCGCTGGCAAGCAAGTTCGGTAGTTCACTTGACAAGGAATCACGATTCATGCCCAAGCGCGCGAAAATTACCATTGTTGGCGGGGGAAATGTCGGGGCCAGTTGTGCCGTGCTGGCGGCACAGAAGGAATTGGGCGATATCGTCGTCGTCGACATCCCCAAGGTAGAGGACGTCGTCAAAGGCAAGATGCTCGATCTGGCTCAATGCGCACCGATCGAACGGTTTGACGCCCGTATCACCGGCACGTCCAGCTACGACGAGGTCGTCGACTCGGACGTCGTGATCATCACTGCGGGCCTGCCGCGCAAGCCGGGGATGAGCCGTGACGACCTGATCAAGACCAACGTCGAGATAGTCAAGAACGTCAGCGAAAACGTCGCGAAGCATGCACCCGACGCGATCGTCATCGTGGTGTCCAATCCGCTCGATGCGATGGTATACACGGCTTGGAAAGTAACCGGTTTCCCGACCAACCGCATCGTCGGCCAAGCCGGTTGCCTCGACGTGGCACGGTACCGCACGTTCATCGCCATGGAGTTGGGCGTCAGCGTCGAAGACATCACCGCCCTGCTGCTGGGTGGACACGGCGATGACATGGTGCCCCTGCCACGTTACACGTCCGTGCATGGCATCCCAGTCACTCAACTGCTATCCGCGGAAAAAATTGACGCCTGCGTCAACCGCGCCAAGATGGGCGGCGGCGAACTCGTCAAGCTCATGGGCACCAGCGCCTATCACGCGCCGGCGGCGGGGGTGATTCAAATGGCCGAAGCCGTCGTCAAGGACAAAAAGAGGATTCTGCCTTGCGCCGGCTATTGCGAATTGCAGTACAACGTCGGCTCACCCGGTCAAGGTTACTTCATCGGCGTGCCCTGCGTCATCGGTGCCGGCGGCGTCGAGAGGATCATCGAGATCGACCTGGACCAACAGGAACGGGCACTGATGAACGCATCCATCACGCACGTGAAAGAACTGGTTGAACTGGTTGCAAGACTTTACCCTGACCTTGCCTGACAAGGCCGCGCTGAAGTGATGGGGTGGCCGGCGCGGCAACCACGGCGACGGTCAGCAGAGTGCGATAAAAATGAGCACCGACAAGATCAGGATTCGCCTGCTGCTGTAGGCCTGATTGAGGTCAAGGGCAATTTTGGTCAGCATTGCGAGTCTCCGCGTCTCTGGCGGGAAAGCCCACAACGATGATGCCAACGATTGAGCCGACACGAAGTATTTTTCAACCAATTAATTTGCAATGACTTACGGGGTTTCCAGGTGATCGGCCCATTACGGGGAATCTACCGGATGTCGCTTCGCGTCAACACGATGGTTTGGGGATCGTCCGGTGGCCGCCTCATCCGACCGTTCCCGGTTAGCGCAGCAGTGGCCATTGTGACGGCGATCAGTATGCCGGCCCCTGGAGAGCCGGCTGGTGACCAGGCGCCCGAGCAACTCGCGGCACCGAAGGTCGACGCCGCGCACGCGCAACGGGTGTATCGCCAGATCGAGCAGTGGGTCAAAGCTGGCAACGCACCTCGCAAAAACCAACCAGAACCGATTCCTGTGACCGGGATGGCTGGTATCCGCGTGACGCTGCGCCGGTTGGGCCGGGTGTTCGCTTACGGCCAGAGGACATTTGAGCAGGCGGGATTCAGTCCAACCGGACCGACCGATCTGGCCGAGGCCGCGGTGACGGCCACCGACGCCGCGTTGTCCACATTGAAACAGCGTCTGCGGCGCCAACTGCCGTTCGACCAGCGCAACAACAACGTACTAACCGACCAGTACGAGTTGATTGCCCGCATGCTGGTTGTTGATCTGCAGATCGCCCGTCAGCCCGAGCCGGTCGTGTTATCTCACCGAGCCAATGCGACGTCGCTCTACCGAAGTTTCGCTTCCGGCTACCACGGGATACGCCTCTCGAAAACGGGCGCCAACCGGGTGGAGCACGCAAGTTGGTCCTGGCCGGCGACAAATCTGGCCGCCAATTTCGCGCCCGAAGACCAGATCAGCCAGATGCTCAACCGGTTGGGATTCACCCATAAACAAGATGTTGCCCTGATTGCCAGGCCAACCGGGCCCCGTCTGGAGCGATTCGAGGTCATCCATCTGACCCGGCCCCGCTCCGGCGACCCGATCACCCGACTGGTCCGCGGCGGCATCATCGTGCCGCTCGGGGCGGTTGGACCGCCAACACGCAGCGACATGATGAGGCGCATCGCCGCACACCTGCGCAAGAGACAGAGTATCGACGGCTCGTTCCGATCAGAATACGAACCGACAGCCGGGCAATTCAGCAGGCGCGGGACATCACCGGCGGAAACAGCGCTGGTTGCATATGCTCTGGTTCGTTACAACCATGTCAAGCATGTCGAACCGGTGCAGGCCCAGGCCACGCGGACCGCCGCCGAGCGGGCGGCGCGCCACCTGATCAGGATTGTTTTGGCCAATGGGCAAAAGCCCCGGCCGACGGCGACGGCCCTGCTGTTGTTGACCCTCTTCGAGGCGCCACAAATCGACCCGGACAAGACGACGCGAGAAACGCTGAGCGATCGCTTGTTGACTCTGCGCGATGAGGAAGGGATCTTTCGCCGTGCCGCCGATGCCAAGGCCAGACCGCTAGGTGAATTCGACCATGCGATCATCCTTGCGGCCTTGTCCCTGGTCTATGAAGCCAACCGTGACAAACAGTTGGGCGAACAAATAGCCTCAAGTCTTGATCAGTTGTGGCGTCGGATCGGAGCGAGGCCGATTATCGGTGCAATGCCCTGGCTCGTGGATGCCGAACTACGCATGCACCGGCTCACGCCCGGTCGCGACGCCGAGGCCGACGGCCGTCACCGTGAGCGATTGGCCAGGACCGCCGCAACCATCAAACGCTTGCGCCGCCATCAATTCACGAGGCTGCCACAACTGGGCCCCGACGACGTGCGCGGCGGGTTCGACCTGAGCGAATCACCCGGCCAAGGCGCGCCGCAGCCGGACTGGCGCTCGGCCCAGGCACTGCATCTGCTCGCCATGGCGCTGAGACGTGCGGACCTGCTCGACGATCTCAACCAACTCACGTTGACCAGCGACTGCGGCCTGGCCGTGCGATTTCTGGCCCAACTCATGTTCGATCACAACGACGCGTTCTATGTCGGCAACCCCGATGCGGTAATCGGCGGCGTCCGACGCAGGCTCGACGACAACCGCCTGGCCCTGACTCCGGCAGCCACAACCCTGCTGGCCATGGTCGAATTGCACCACAGCCTCGCTCGG
>CAUYYV010000348.1:0-3435 GCA_963577075.1 Phycisphaerae bacterium | reverse complement strand
CTATCAGGATCCATCCGTAGTTGGCGATCTCGCCATCTAGCCAGCGTTGCACATCCTGGGTGACACTGAACGATCCCCATGAGTAATCCCCGATGCCCTCGACGTCTCTGGTTGCGCGAGCCAGCGTCGTGAACTCCCCGCCGGGCGTGGCCCACGGTTCGGTACCGAAGAAAGCGTGTTGCCATGTCGCATCGCCCGGTGCCACGTCGGCGCCCCCGATCTCCGTGCCCACAGCGTTGGAGGCTCCCTCGCCCCAGTCGGCCTTCACGCGGTGAAGTGATACGGTCTCGAGGGCCGAGAGTGTCCTTGACATGTGCAGCGTGACTGTGGATGTTAGGATCGTTGAGCCGGCTGGGATGACCGAGGCGATGTCGAACGCCATCAAGGCGCGTTGGGCGGCAATGGTGGACGTGCCGGCGAACAGGTGCTCGCCCGAACCGTTGCTGACCACCCCCATATCGTCTTCATAAATCGTGTTGTCTTTGAGCGGGTTGAGGGTGACGGTTCGGACCTCGCCGTGGTGGGTGACCGTTGCGGCGTCGGTCAGATCGACCTCGGCAAAATCGATGTTGCCGATGCCGAACAGGCTAAATTGCAGCGAGCCGGGCGCAAGGCTGTAGACCGCTTGGCCGTCGGCGGTCGCTTGCACTTGGACATAGGCCAGCCGCGCAAAATTTGCCCCGATACCCAGCCCGCCGGTTGTCGAGCCGCCGCCCAGGTCATCGACCATGCCTGGATCGTCGTCGATCGTGCCGGATGGAAACAGGTCAAAGTCATCGTTGAAGACCGTGGTGGCGTTGGCCAGCGCGGTGGTGTAGCTCAGGTCCACCTGTCCGCCGGTGACGCCCACGCCCGGGCCGACGTCCTGCACCCACAGTTCGACGAAGTACGTTTCCCCGAAGTCGGCGTCCATGAGGGCGGTGGGCAGTGTGGTCGAATCGTCCGGCGAGGGCTCGGCCACCGGCACGACCGCCACATCCACCGTGGTCATCATGATGCGTGGTTCAAGCGGTTCGAGGGCGATCCAACGCGTACCGGGCCGGCGTTGCCGAGCCCTGTGGCCACGCCGCAACCAGCCTCTTAATCCTTCCAACGCGATTCTCCTCGCACCTGATTTTGGTTGACCCGCCGAGTCTTATTGTAGGCCGGTGGCAGGCGACAGCGGCGTGCTGATCCTGCCAACGGCATCGGAAAACACACACCGTCCGATATTCTCCACCGGTTGCCCCAAGAACAGCGGTTTGTTTCTCCCCGACAAGGTATTATACCTCGTAATTACCCGTTACCAAGTAATTTATCGCAGAGGCGGGTCCAAAATACTGACACGTGGCCGGGCCACCCCCACCCCGTTCTCGGTGTTAAAGATGCCTCGATCGGGTCGTGGCCGGGGCGCGCTCGATGACGAAGCAACGACCGCACAAGCGGTGCACCTGCCGCTTGGGATTACGCTGAAACCGCGGAACAGCCACATCGCCACGCCATCGACAGGTTTGGGGTAACCTGTCGATCGATTGTCAGCGCTGTCATCACGCATCCACAGGGGTATCGCCATGAAAATTCCCATCACCATGTTTCACGGGCTGACCGTGGGAGATGAAAAACCGGTCGATCAGGCATACTTTGACGGCCTGATCTGCATTGCCCGTGAATTAGGGTTCGAGTCAATCAACTACGATGCTCTCGATGCGTGGATGAATGGCAGCAAGGGCCTGCCGCCGCGGCCCATCATGTTCGATTTCGACCATCCCACCAAATCGATGCGCTACGGCGTCCATGATGTGCTCAGCGACCACGGCTACAAGGGAAACCTGTTTGTCAACACCGGCACGCTGGAAACGATGTACAGCGAGCCGCTGCCGCCCGACGACGAGCGCGAATACATGACCTGGGAGGAAATGGCTGAGCTTATCGACCTCGGCTGGCACTTCGGCGCGCACACGCACACGCACCCGAACCTCTCGGAGCTTTATGATAAGGATCCGTCCGGTGACGGGCTTCGAGAGGAACTAGACACCTGCGACGGGATGTTGAAAAAACATCTGGGTATCACGCCTCGCGACTTCGCGTTCACGGGCACGAGCTGGAGCAGCATGGCCGAGGAGTTGGTGATGTCGCGGTACCGGTTCGGCCGGCTGTGGATCATCCAGTCGATGTACCAGGTGGACGGCAAACCGATGCGTTACGCGGAGCTGGTTGGTGCCGAGGGCGACGACGAGCCGGATGGCGGGCCACCGAACGCGGCGAGGTACATCACGAAAAACAGCCCGCGCTATCGGCTGCCTTCGATGGAGATCCAGGGGTTGATATGGAAGCCGGATGCGTTTCGCCGTTATCTCGAGGGCGCGCTCGAGACATAGGGGGCGGGCATACACCGCCGGCCACGTTCGGATGACGCAGCGGTTTCGCATGTAACTACAATATCACAGCCGCTGCTGACCGTGATGCGTAAGTATGGCGCCGGGTGAGGTCGTCGACGTGGCGGAAGGAGCAAGGTCAATGCAGGACATTGTGGTGGCGGCGGTGAGCATGAACGGCGGATTGGGTCGTCCCGACGAGTCCTTGGCGGCCATCGCTGATTGGTGCGTCAAAGCGAAAGACCAGGGGGCGGAACTGGTGCTGTGGCCCGAGTTGGTGGTGCACGGCCACTGCACGGTCAACACGTGGGAGTTGGCCGAATCGGTGCCCGACGGTCCCAGCGTGCGAAGACTTGAGGCGCTTGCGCGCGAGTATGACATGGTGCTTTCCGTCGGTCTCAGTGAGAAGCAGTGCGACATCGTATACAACACGCAGGTTCTCGTCGGGCCGGCGGGTTACATCGGCAAGCAACGCAAGATTCATCTGTCGCGCGATGAAGTGTTGTATTACAAGGGGGGCACCGACATGCCGGTTTTCGACATCGGCAAGTGCCGGGTCGGGACGGTTATCTGTTACGACAACACTTTTCCAGAGGTGTCGCGGATACTTGCATTGCGTGGCGCGGACGTGATTCTCGCGCCTCACGCGGCGCGGATGAGGATGTGGGATGACACGCCCGAGTCGCAGGCCGAGGCGCGGCGCAATACGCGTGATACTCTCAAGGCCCTTCACCTGCGCGCCCGGGAGAACGCATGTTTCTATGTGATCGCCGATCAGGCCGGCCGAGCCGGGTACGTCGACATGTATCCTAAGGACAGCCCGTATCAGCCTCATCATGCGGGCGGTGCGTTTATTGTTGAGCCCGCTGGTCGATGCGTTGCTGAGACACAGGCTTCGGAAATCCGCGACGAGATGGTCGTTGCCACGCTCGACGCCGCGGGGTTGGCCGAGGTGCGCAGCCAGCCCAACTACACCTTGCGAACGCGCCGGCCGGAACTGTTCGATGAACTGGTCCGCCCGCAGGTGGTGTGCTGACCCGGCGTCGCGACCGGATCCCGGCTGTAGAGGTTGTGCCTAGTC
>CAUYYV010000347.1:0-3439 GCA_963577075.1 Phycisphaerae bacterium | reverse complement strand
GACCCAGTGCATGTCAGTGTCGGGCACATGAATCTCGATGGCGTTACGCGCCTGGCGCTTGGTGCCGACGAACAGCACGTCCTTGCCCGAGGCAGTGACCCGGGTGAGAAATTTGCGCGCCAGCAACAGCCCCTTGACCGTTGACTTGACATCGATGATATGAATCCGATTACGCTTGCCGAAGATGTACGGTTTCATCTTCGGGTTCCAGTTACTCGAGCGGTGCCCAAAGTGAATCCCAGCTTCGACGAGGTCCTTAACCAGCGATGCCATATGTCATATTCTCCTAGACATGTACCGACCGGTATACCATCAAGACGGCCAATGCGAGCCGGGGGGAGTTGCTCCCAGCCGTTAGCCGCGGTGAGCCGGTTCGGTCCAATATAATCGGGCGACGTCCGATTCGCACCCAAAACACCCGGCAGCCCGTCGCGGCGACGCCCCCGCACGCGCCTGCTGCCGTAATTAACCGCTATTGTAACCCAGTCGGCTGAAATCGCAAATGTCAGGTCTACCCGCCTCCGGCAATGGCGGGGACGATGGTCAGTTCGTCGCCGGGTTGCAACGGGGTGCCTTGCCGCTGCCTGTCGCGGATGTTTTCGTCGTTGATATAGACGTTGACGAAGTTGCGCAACTCGCCGTCGTCATCAAACAGGTGGCGCTTGAGTTGGGGAAAGGTATCGGCGAGTCGGTCCAGGACCTGCCCGACGTCTACACCTTCCAGCTCGATCGTGTCGTTGCCGTCGGCAAACTGGCGCAGGGCGGTGGGAATCATCACTTTGACTGGCATCAATGGATCTCCTTGGTCGAGCCGGTCTCTCTGGCGCAGGTGATCGGCTGCTCGTCAAACCGGCCCCGGTCGTCCCGGAGCAACCAGCAGGTCATCTTGGCTGATTTGCCGTCGGCGACGGCAACGATGATATATGAATAGACCGGCCAGGCGTACTCGAGGTCGTACGTCGATGGCCTGGCCGGCGCATTCGGGTGCGAGTGGTAGAAGCCCAGCACGTCGAGCTTCTCGGCGCGGGCGGCCTTGTCGACGCGCATGAACGCCTCGGGCGTGATGGTAAACCGGTTGTGCAACTGTGAGTCGCCCCGGTCGTTTTGCGCCTCGACGACGCGGACGATCCGCCGGGCCTGATCGTCGTCGCGGCCGAGCAGGAACCCGCAGCACTCGTGAGGATATGCCCGCTGCGCGTGCCCCCGGATCGCGTCGTCGTGCTCGCTTTTCAATTGCAGTTGCAGCATGCGTGGCTACCAGAAATGGTGGTCCAGGTATTTCATCGCGTTGTCGGGCATGACGGTGACGATCAACCCGTCTTTGAGGCCGCCCGCCACATCGAGTGCTGCTTGCACGGCGGCGCCGGCGCTGGGGCTGACCAGCAAGCCTTCTTCGACCGCCAACCTTTTGAGCATCCGCTGCGCATCCTCGGTGCGCACCTCGCGGGTCGCGTCGGCCATCGATTCATCATAGAAAGCTGGCTTGATCGACGTGGCCATGTGTTTCCAACCCTCAAGACCGTGCATGGGCGAGTCAGGCTGCACACTGATTAATTTAATGTCCGGATCGTGCTCGCGCAAGCGTTTGCCCGTGCCGGTAAACGTACCGCTCGTGCCCAACCCGGCGATGAAATGCGTCAACTTGCCCTTCGTCTGCTCGAGGATCTCCACCGCGGTGCCGTCGTAATGCGCCTGCCAGTTGGCATCATTGGTGTACTGATCGGCGTAGAAATACTTTCCCGGGTCCTGCTCATGGAGGCGGATCGCTTCCTCGATCGCGCCGTCAGAGCCCTTTTGTGGATCAGTCAGCACCATTTCCGCCCCGTAGGCCCGTAAAATGCGCTGGTGCAAAGCGCCCGCGTTCTTCGGCAGCGCCAACGTCACGCGATAGCCCATCGCCGCGCCGAACATGGCGTAGGCGATACCCGTGTTGCCACTGGTCGCATCGAGGATGATCTTGTCCCTGGTGAGCCGGCCGGACCGTTCGCCGTCCAGGATCATGTTCAGGGCCGGGCGGTCCTTGACCGACCCGCCGGGGTTGAACCACTCGGCCTTGGCCATGATCCGCACGGGCGCAACGCACCGCGCGATCTGCTTCAGTTCAATCAATGGCGTGTGACCGACTGTTGCCAACAGGTGACAGTGCCGTTGCTCGTCGCCGAGTGCAGCCAGGGGTGCGCAATCTTTTTGCGAGGTTGGATTCACTGGACAGCACTGCTTAGTCGCTTGGTCAGGTTATCCATTATTGAGTCGTTCGGGTCGCAAGGCGGCAATGTTCCGGCGTCAACTCCCACGATGTCTTGAGCCTAAGCGATACTGTCCCGTCAATCTGCTACAGCGATTGGCCGACGGCTTCGACAAGTCCGTCGATATCATCGGGCTGCATCGGCAGGGACAACGCGTTCATGCCCAGACCGTGAGCAAGGTAGTAACCGCGTGCGAGCAGTGCGAAGAACACACGATTATCCGGGTCACCTTTGACCTGTGCTAACGCGCGGTAATTGGTGACCGGCATGTCCGAAAAATAAATGCTGAACACGGAGCCGAGCATGACTACTTGCGCGGCGACGCCCTCTTTGGCGAACAACTCAGTCAACCCGTCGCGCAATTGCTTGCCCAGGCCATTGAGGTGGGCATAGGCCTGCGGCGTCATCTGCTCGAGCGTGGCCAGCCCCGCGGCCATCGCGACCGCATGAGCGCTGAACGTGCCGCTTTGCGACATGCCGGTGGGCGGCCCGCTGTTATCGAACAGGTTCATCATGTCGGCGCGCCCGCCGAAGGCGCCGGCCGGGAAACCGCCCCCGACGATCTTGCCAAACGTCGTCAGGTCGGGTTGGATGCCGTAGTGCTCCTGCAATCCACCTGATCCGACGCGAAACCCGACGATTTCGTCGAGGATCATCGGCACGTCGTGTTTCTTCGTGATCGCGCGCACGGCCTGCACGAACTGCGGCCGGATCGAAACGATCCCCGCCTTCGGGTCAAGAATGACGCACGCCAGTTCAGCACGGTGTTGCTCGATCAATCGTTCAACTGCCTGCTCGTTGTCATATGGCAACACGACGACTTCGCCGGGCGCATTGACAGAAAGCCCGCCGGTGGTGGCGATCGAGTGGGGCGCGTCTTCCGGGCCGGCCTCGTCGATCGGGGGGGCGACGCTTACCTCGACGACGTCGTGGCTACCGTGATAACCGCCCTCAAACTTGGCGATTTTGGGCCGGCCCGTAAAGCCTCGCGCCAGGCGAATCGCGTGCAGCGTCGCCTCGGTGCCCGAATTGCAGAAGCGCACCTTGTCGAGTGACGCGACACGCTGGCACAACAGCTCGGCCAATTCCGTTTCCACGCCGACCGGCGCGCCCAGCGCCACGCCCCGCTGGATTTGACGCTGCACCACTTCGATCACCTTCGGGTGATTGTGCCCGAGAATCTGGGCCGTGTG
>CAUYYV010000346.1:0-3441 GCA_963577075.1 Phycisphaerae bacterium | reverse complement strand
AGGCGCTCGATCGCGTCATACGGGCCATTGCCGAGTCGAGCAGCGCCTTTGCCGATGCGATCAAGCCGCTCGATGCCAGCGAGAGTGGCGTGCTGGCCGAGCATCTTTATGCCGTATCCACCGGCGATGTGACGCACGGCGCCCGTTTTGCAGACGCCACGATCGGGCGACAGGTCACCGATGCGCTTGAGCACATGGACCGCGACGCATTGCACGATTCTGCGGCCGCGCTGGCGGTGCTGACTGATCCGAAGCTGCTGCAACAACTCGGCCGATTGAAGCCGGGCATCGTCAAATCCGACAACATCATCATTTTTATCAGTGGCAAGGGCGACGATGAACATCGTCTTGATGAGATGGAAAACGTTGCGGTCGTGATCGACTTGGGTGGCAACGATACGTACTTCGAAGGTGTCGTGTCCGCGGATCGCCCGGTGCTGGTCGTGATCGACCTGGGCGGCGACGATCGATATCGCGGCGAGAAGCCGGGTATTCAGGGTGGCGCGGTGATGGGCGTGTCGATGTTGATCGATGTGGCCGGCAACGACCGCTACGAGGCCAAAGATGTCAGCCAGGGATCGTGCCTTGCCGGCGCAGGCATTCTGATCGATTTTAAGGGCGACGATAGTTACAAGGGCCTGCGCCGTACGCAGGGCCATGCGCTGGGCGGCGTTGGCCTGCTGATCGATCGGGCCGGCAACGACCGTTACCGCGGCGCCCTGTTGGCGCAGGGCGTGGGCGGGCCGCTCGGGTTTGGCATGATCGACGACCTGTCAGGTGATGACCACTTTTATGCCGGCGGACTGTACCCGGACGTCTACGACGACACGCCGGGCTATTCCGGCTGGTCGCAGGGCATGGGCGTCGGGCCGCGTGGCGTAGCCAATGGCGGCATCGGTGTGTTGCTCGACGGCGCGGGCAACGACGTCTACGAATGCGATTACTTCTCACACGCCGGCTCGTACTGGTTCGCCGCTGGCTTTGCCCGCGACTTCGCCGGTAACGACCGCCGCCTGGGCGCCACGCGCACTGCGTACGATGGCGGGCCGCGCAAGCAGAAAATCTTTCTGCGATGGGGTCTGGCCTTCGGTTGCCACTTCGGCGTCGGGTTCCTCTTCGATGATGCGGGCGATGATTTCTACGGCGGTACGACCGTGGGCACCGCGTTCGCCTGGGACTGGGGCGTCACGGGGCTGTTTGATTTTGCCGGCAATGATCAATACGAAATTCCAGGGTCGGGCAGCGGCTACACCTCGATGTGCGGGGTGGCACTGCTGTTCGACGCGGCCGGTGAGGACCGTTATCGCATGGCGACCACCGGATTGGCCGATCCGGGGACCGGCAAGCACATCGATTTTCCCAATATTGGCAACTTCGCGTTCGGCATCGATTACGCCGGCAACGACCGCTACGGCGGCAAGACCATCAACAATTTTTACAAGCAACACGGCGCTCTGACCGGCTTTTCAATCGATCGGCCGGCGCTGCCCGACAAGGCCCAGATCGGCAAAAACCCGATCGAGCCGGCCGCGGGGAGCGAGCCGTCCGGCACCGGCGGCGAATAATTGGTGGTATTTGCAGATGGCCGCTGCAAGGCAATAATGCATATGGCTTCGCCTCACCTTCTGCGAGAGTATTCGACAAGATGCTGCGGACGCAACATCGTGGCCCAGGCCATGCAAGGAAGTGCAGCGAATGTGGTCAAAACTGCCGGTAAAGCTACAACAAGTTGACCATGATGAGCGATCCTGCCGTCGTGGGTCGGGATTTACCCTCATCGAGATGCTGGTGGTGATCACGATTATTGCTTTGATGGTCGCGATGCTGTTGCCGGCGGTGAAGAAGGCCAAGCAACAGGTGCGCGAGGTCGAATGCATGTCGCACCTTCGGCCGGTCATGATGGCGGCGACAATGTACAGCACCGACTCGAAGCAGTGGCTGCCGCCAGGGCATTGGGGCACACCGACGATCCTCGGCGGCGCCAGTCAGATCATCGACATGCTCGGCGACCGGGAAGCGACGCTGAAGATGTTGACCTGCCCCGAGCACGAGCCGATCGAAAGCAGCGACCAGGCATCGTATTTTCCCAACTCGGCCAGCGGCGCACCGGCCAACTCGTTCCACGCGACCTACATGTGGGTCGGCGGCCACGGCGGCAACCATATCAGCGGCGCGCTGGCGCACGATGGGATCGTGTGGTGGTACGGGTGGGTCACCTACGGTGCTGCGATGTTTGATCAATACGAAGACCCCTACCAGTTCGGACCGGCGAGCACGATGGTGTCACGCCTCCGCCACGGTGATATCGGCGTGTTGACCGATCGCATGTGGCCGCCGTTCAACTTCCGCTTCCCCAATCGTCCGTACAACTGGAGCGATCGTGTGGGCGTGATCCAGCCGAACCATCGCCACCTGGGCGGCGTGTCGCGTGGCGGCAACGTGGCTTACCTCGACGGGCACGCCGAATGGCGACATGCCAGCAATGTCCAGCAGCGTGTCCTGGCGTACAATCAATACAACCCGTACATCGTGTATTAGAAGGTGTGGGGCCTGAACCTTGGGGCTTGAGGCCGGTAGCGTACCGTTTGCCGCCCACTGAAGCCTTGACGCATGGGATTGCCCCGCGGCGCCTATCTCTTATATGATGAAGGTTTGCGCCGCATAAGCACTGGGAAGGGGCCGACCGTGCAACCCGTCGTGCAGATTTCACTGGATATTGTCGATGTGGACGAAGCGATCGGCACGGCCCGGATGGCTCTGCGCGCGGGCGTGGACTGGTTGGAGGTGGGAACGCCGTTGATCATCGCGGCGGGTATGACCGCCGTGCGCGAACTGCGGGCCCGCCACCCCGACACGCCGATCGTCGCGGACCTCAAGACGATGGATGGTGGCTGGCTCGAGGCCGAAATCATGGCCAAAGCCGGCGCCACTCACATCGTGGTCATGGCGCGAGCGCACGAGGAAACGATCCGATGCGCCGTGCAGGCGGGTAAAGACATGGGTGTCAAGGTCATGGGCGACAACCTTGCGATGCCGGACATGGTCGCCGGCGCGAAATACCTCGAGGACATGGGATGCGATTACGTCGTGCACCACATCGGCTACGATGAGCGTCGCGGCATCGCTGCGCGTGGCGAGCCGATACCTAATCCGCTCGACCAGTTGCGCCTGGTCGTTGACGCGGTCGCCGTGCCCGTCCAGGCCGTCGGCGGCCTGTCGATCGAGCAGGCGGTGCGCACGCCCGAGTACGGCGCGCCGCTGGTCGTGCTCGGCGCGCCGCTGACGATTGACGCTGATTCGTTCAAGACCGCCGCCGGTGATCTCGAAAGTTCGCTGCGCCTGATCTGCGAGAAGGTACACGCCTACGGCGATGTGCCCGTGGGCTGAAAAATAGACAAGTGACCATGACCGATACCGCCGTCGTCAACTACGCCCCGCAGA
>CAUYYV010000345.1:0-3447 GCA_963577075.1 Phycisphaerae bacterium | reverse complement strand
ACAGACGCTGCCGGCGCGTGTTGCGGGCGTCGGCGCCTCGGACGCCGCGGCGCTGCGATTGGCGCTTGGCATCGGTGCGTCGCGAGTCCTGATCGAAGAGCCGGCCAAAGAGAGAGCCAAGCTCAGCTTCTTCAAGTGCGAGGGCACGGTATCGACCCTGGTACACGCGCACCGCATGGGCCATCTCTCTGCCGTGCGCCCGATGGTCAAGGCCCTGGAGAAGCTCGGCCACGGCCATGTGCTGCCGCCGCCGGATCAACTCGACGCCTTGTGGAAGGCCCTCGACGCGATGCAATGATCCGCCATCGCGAGGCTTAACGTGACGGCGTTTGCACCGACGCGGATTCGAGCAGTTCACGCGCCTGTTTGCGTGTGGTGTTCGAGACATCATTGCCGGCGATCATCTCTGCCAACTCGTCCACGCGCATCGATGCGTCGAGAATCTGCACGCTCGTGCTCGCCCGGCGGGCCTTGCCCTTGCCGCCAACGCGTTTCTCAATGCGCACGTGGCGGTCGGCAAAGGCGGCGATCTGGGGCAGGTGGGTGATGCACAGCACCTGGTGACCTCTTCGAGTCGCGGCGGTGCGCCGCTTCGACCGGGCCTCGCCGTTGCCCGCCACCAGTTTGCGCAGCTTCGCGCCGATGATGGTGCCCAGCCGGCCTCCGATATTCGCGTCGATCTCATCAAACACGAGCACGCTGATCCTGTCCGCGCCGGCGAGTATGGATTTGATCGCCAGCATGATGCGCGACAACTCGCCCCCGCTGGCGATCCTGCGCAATGGCCGAGCCGGCTGGCCCGGGTTCGTGCGCACGAGCATCTCGACCCGCTCCATCCCCGTGCTCGATGCGGCGCCTTCGCCGTCGCCACCGGCCGGGGTGAACTGCACCACCAGTTTCGACCCCGTCATGCCCAACTCGGCCAACTCGGCCCCGACCAGCGGCGCCAGCTTGTCGGCCGCGGCGTGGCGGGCTTGCGATAATTGGCCGCCCAGATCGATCATGTGCGCCCGCTGCTGATCGATCTCGGCCTCGATGTGATCAAGATTCTCATTCTCGCCACGAAGTTGCTCAATCTTTTGTTCGATTCGGTCACGATGGCCAAGTACCTGGGCGATCGGATCATCCGCGGAAACCGGATCGCCGGCATACTTGCTGACAAGCCGGTTGAGCAGGTTCAGCCGATCCTCGACCTCGCCGAGTTCCGCCGGCTCCAGTTCGAGGCGCTCGGCATAACGCCCCAGTTCGAACGCAGAATCCTGCAATGACAGCGTGGCAACCTTCACCTGCTCGGCCAGCGTGCCCAGCGACTCGTCCAGCTCGGCCAAATCAAACAGTACCTGAACGACCGCCGTCAATCTTTCCAGCACCGACCCGTCAGCTTCGTACAACGCGGCGTGGGCATGGCCGGCATCTCGCTTGATGCGCTGCAGATTGACCAGCAGCGCATGGCGAGCGTGCAGTTCCGCCATCTCGCCCGCCACGGGTGCCGCGTCCTCGATCTCGTCCAGTTGGAACTCGTATAGCTCGAGTTGCTGACGGCGCAGGTTGCACGAATCGTTTAATTCACGGCTCCGCCCGATCAGCCCGGCAAGCTGCGCGTGCGCCGCCCCAAACCGCTCGCGAAGCGCGGTCACCCGGGCAAACTCATCGAGAATCAGCAGTTGATTGGCGGGCTTGAGCAGGTACTGGTGGTCGTGCTGGCCGTGTACGTCCACGAGCAACTCGCCGGCATCGCGGACCATGGCGGCGGTGGCCGGCCGGCCGTTGACGCTGACACTCGATCGGCCGGACGCAAACAGCCTGCGGGTGATCAGCAGCGGTTCGTCACAGTCGATGACCAGATCAAGGACCGCGCCGATTTGATCGGCGGTGCGCGGATCACGAATCTCGAACATGCCGCTGACACGCGCCTCGTCGCCTCCGGGGCGGATCATGTCAGCCCCACCGGTATTGCGCAGCCCCAGCAGCAACTCAAACGCGCCCAGGATCAGGCTCTTGCCCGCGCCGGTCTGGCCGGTGAAGCAGTTGAGCCCGTCATCCAGCTCGATGCGGATGTCCTCGATAACCGCCAGATTGGAGATGTGAAGTTCGCGTAGCATCCGTGCCGTCTGTTGAAAGCCTGAGTCCGGCGGCCATTCAAGGCTTACGCCTCAGACCCCTGAATCATTGCGGCCGAGAGGACTCGAACCTCCACGGGATTTAACTCCCACCAGCACCTCAAGCTGACGCGTCTGCCAATTTCGCCACGGCCGCGGTATTGATCGCGTGTGCACTAACCCCGACAAGTATACGAGCCGGTCGAGCGATGTCGAGAATCGGGTAAGATTGTCCGCCCCGACAAAAGAGGTGGCCCGATGGGCACGAAGGTCTGCAAGTTCGGCGGCACGTCTCTGGCCGATGCGGCGCAG
Organism: Phycisphaerae bacterium; assembly: GCA_963577075.1. Lineage (GTDB taxonomy): Bacteria > Planctomycetota > Phycisphaerae > Phycisphaerales > Phycisphaeraceae > CAUYYV01. Next base: position 1,036 of record CAUYYV010000345.1, on the reverse strand, counting down.
GTCCGCAAGGTCGAGGCGATCGTGCGCGCCGACCCCGATCGGCGTTACGTCGTGCCCTCGGCGCCGGGCAAGCGAGACGCCAATGACCGCAAGATCACCGATCTTCTCTATCTCTGTCACAATGCAGCGGCCCAGGGTATCGCGTTCGACGATGTCTGGACGCTGATCTGCGACCGCTTCGAGGCGTTGGTGACGGACCTGGACCTGACCGTGGACCTGGGACCACAACTGTCACAGGTCCGCCGTGACATCGAGGCCGGAGCGCCGCCCGACTACGCGGCCAGCCGCGGTGAGTTTCTAACCGGGCACGTGATCGCCGGGTTGTTGGGCTACGAGTTCGTGGACGCCGCGGAGGTTATCCGGTTCGACCGGCACGGCAGGTTCGACGATGACGCCACGCAATCGGCGATGCAACGCCTGGCCGACACCAACCACGCCGTGGTGCCCGGCTTCTACGGTTCGATGCCGGACGGACGGATCAAGACTTTTTCCCGCGGCGGGTCGGACATCACCGGCTCGATCGTGGCGCGTGGCGTCGGCGCGGACGTTTACGAGAACTGGACAGATGTCTGCGGCCTGCTCATGGCAGATCCACGCATCATCGACCGGCCCCGCACCATAGACGTGCTCAGTTACGGCGAGCTGCGCGAGTTGACCTACATGGGTGCGACGGTACTGCACGACGAGGCCATCTTTCCCGTTCAGCAGGCGGGTATCCCCGTCAACATTCGCAACACGAACCGGCCGGACCACGACGGCACGATGATCGTGCCCGAGACCTCCCCCATTGCGCACTCCGGCACGATTACGGGCATCGCCGGCCGCAAGGATTTCACGGTCATTGCGCTGGAAAAAGCGATGATGAACACGCAGATCGGATTCGCCCGGCGAGTGCTAAGCGTGCTCGAGGCCCACGGCATCAGCTTCGAGCACATGCCCTCGGGCATCGACACGCTGAGCGTGGTCGTCGAGGACGCCCAACTCAACGACCGGCTGGACACGGTCGTCGCGGAGATCAGGCACGAGTGCCAGCCGG
>CAUYYV010000344.1:0-3452 GCA_963577075.1 Phycisphaerae bacterium | reverse complement strand
TTCGGACGTTCACCATCGTGGCGATGCCCGCAAATTCGCCCCATAACGAGCGGCAATCCGGTTGCTTTGTCCAATCACGATCTCTTGATGCAGTCGCGATCCCGGTGCCAACCTCACGGTTGGCCCGATCAGCCACATTCTCAGTGAATATTGCGCGTTGATGGATTCGGCAATCTGTAGCGAGTATCCCACTTGTAACGAAAAAACTTTCCGAAACGATTATTCATTGATTAATGATGATCGGGTTTGTGCCGATGGTAAGAGGTCAGACAAATTGCACAGGCGTCCCCAGGGCCGTACCGGACCGTGTTGTCCGATAAGCAAAAGTTATTTTCGGGTGTTGTGATGAACCACCAACTACCGAACAGACAGGTGCGAATACAGCGTTCCCCAAGGCCGGGTGAGCCACGCCTAGACGAGACCGAAAGCAGACGAAACGGTTCGCGAGTCACGATGAACAGCTCCCCACAATTTCAGCGAGCAGGCCGGAAGAGTCGGCCACGGCCTTGTTGAAAATAGCCATAGCATCGAATCGGAAATTGGAGTGCAAACTCCACGGCATGGAGGTCTGTCGTCAAGGGCTACAAACCTGCCACGCGTTTACGGAGGACTACCTGAGATGACTCGCATCAATACCAATGTTCAGTCGTTGCTTGCCCAACGCGTATTGAGCCAGCAGAACCAGGCCTTGACCAAGTCGCTTGAACGATTGAGCACTGGCTTGGCGATCAACCGCGGCTCCGATAACCCTGCGGGTCTGATCGCTTCCGAGTCGCTGCGCTCGGAAGCGGCATCGCTCGCCGCCGCCATCGGTAATGCCGAACGCGCCGATCAGGTGGTCAACATCGCCGAGGGCGGCCTGCAGGAAATCAACCTCTTGCTTGTGGAGATCCAGGGACTGGTCACCGAGGCGGCCAACACTTCCGGACTCAGCACGGAGGAGAAAGAGGCCAATCAGTTGCAGGTCGACTCGATCCTGCAAACGATCGACCGCATCGCCGCCGCCACCAGCTTCCAGGGAACCAAGCTGCTCAACGGCACGTATGACTTTACCATCACCGACCAGGCGACCTCGGTGGCTGACTTCGACATCAATGCCGCCAAGCTCAGTCACGGTGAGCCTCGAGCCGTGCAAGTTGTCGTCACTGGCTCGGCGCAGCACGGGTCGCTGTTCCTCTCGGCCGCGGGCGCCGGGGCCACGCTGTCCTTCGGTGGCGCCCAGCCAAACGAGCGGTTTGTCTTCGAGATCGCCGGTAGCAAGGGCTCACGCGAGTTTAGCTTTGCCTCCGGCACTGCGTTGACCGACGTCGCCGCCGGCATCAACACCTTTAAGGAAATTACAGGCGTTTCGGCGGTCGCCAGCGCCACCGTCGCCGGTGGATATGTGCAGTTTTGCAGTACCGAGTTCGGCTCCGACCACTTTGTCCGCTTCAACCTCGTCGACGACGCCGGCGGCAACTATGTTGCCGCGATCATCGCCCACCACGCCACCAACGAGGGCGCGCTAGGCTCCGCCATCACCCCTCTCGCCAACGCGACCAACCCGATCCGCGACGACGGTCAGGATGTCTCGGCGATCATCAATGGCATTATCGCCACCGCCAAGGGCAAGGTTGCCCAGATCAACACCGCCTTTCTTAACGTCAGTATCGAACTGACCAATGGCGGGGCGACCAACCTGGCCACTATCAATGCCTTTACCATCACCGGCGGCGGCGCCAAGTTCAACCTCGGGCCCGGCGTCGACATTACCAATCAGGTAAGCCTCGGCATCGGCAACGTCGCCGTACGCGTCTTGGGCAATGTCACCGACGGATATCTCGACGACCTGGGTTCCGGCAAGGCCAGCAACCTGACAAACGGCAACCTTGAGGCCGCCCAAAGGATCACCAACGTGGCGATCAGCGAGATCGCCAAGCTACGCGGCCGCCTCGGCACGTTCCAGAAGAATGTTGTCGGCGCGACCATCAGGTCGCTCGGCGTCGCCCTGGAAAACACCAATGCGGCTGAGAGTTCCATCCGCGACACCGACTTTGCCTCCGAGACGGCCAACCTCACCAGGTCGCAGATATTGGTCAACGCCGCCAGCAGCGTGTTGGCTATCGCCAACGCCCAGCCGCAATTGGTGTTGGCACTCATCGGGTAATAGCGAATGGACACGGACTTCAGGTGAGTTCGCCTCGCGCGGACATCCGATCACTGATGCGGAAGCGGCGGCCTTTGGGTCGCCGCTTTTTTGTTGGTTCTGACCACCACCTACGCCTATACCAGCGACGGTGATGGGCGGGTATAATGCAGCAGCCTATCGTATCAGCGGCCATGCGGAGGGCACGTTTTGTCAGCCGATCCATTACGCAGTCGACAACATGGTTTCACCCTCATCGAGATGCTGGTGGTTGTCACGATCATCGCGTTGTTGGTCGCGATCACTCTGCCCGCGGCAAAGCGGGTCAAGCGGCAGGCGCGTTACACGGTCTGCGCCACGCAGGTGCGTCAGATCACGCAGGCGGTGATCTGTTATGCCGCGTCAAATCGCAACGATTTTCCGCACGGTTATTCGGTGGCGCCGACGGTGGTCGGCGGCGCACAGGGTGTGCTCGACTGCCTTCAGGGCTATAACATAATCCCCAACGAGCGGGCGTCGGACTACGACCAGAGCCCCAGCTCCCCGGTCATCGCGTTGAAGCTGTTTACCTGCCCCGACTTCCTGAGGCGGTCGGGCACGGGCGTTTCCATCTACGATCAGTACGATCGGGCCCATTTCGGATGGTGGCCGGCGGGCTGGGGCGGTAGTGACTGGATGATGCCCAATGGCTCGGCCCTGCACACGACGTACATGTACGTCGGCGGCATCGGCGATTGGCGCAACCAGCACGACGGATCGAGCCGTTGGCACGGCTGGATCGCCAACTCGCAAGCGATGTACGATTCATACGACGATCCGTATGACGGGATCGGACCGGTTCTCAATCTGGGCCATCGAGCGCGGCACAACAAGGCCGCCCTGCTGACCGATCGGATGTGGCTGACCGATCCCTCAAGCATGTTTCACCCGTTTCGCAAGACGGGAATCGGCGGCCACGAGGCCGTGCCCAATCACAAGAAAGGTCCGTTCGATACGATCGGTGGCAACGTCTCATTTCCCGATGGTCATGTCGAGTTTCGGTGGGTGGAACATATCGAAGACCGCATGGACGTCTCAAGCGGCTACGAGCCGTACATCTGCTATTGACTTGGCCGGCAGCTGCGTGAGATCCAAAGGGGAAGTGGTTTTACGTGCAAAAATGACCACCTTGGAGTGTCCGGGCAAGGGATATAGGACAGGGCTCGAGGGACAAGGGGGCTAAGGGAGATGGTTGCCAGGGTACGTGGGTCGGGTGCGACCGGGTGTGGTGCCGTCAGGCGAGGCTGAGCCACGCCTCGAGTCGTCGGGGAAGATTGTTGGCCAGTTG
>CAUYYV010000343.1:0-3474 GCA_963577075.1 Phycisphaerae bacterium | reverse complement strand
ACATTTCGAGCGTGCGGTTCGATCGAGCACAATGTGTTACAGCAATCTCATCGGAAACCGCTTTATTTCAACAATGCAGACATGCCACGCGAAACGAGGTCCTGCCCGGTCGGACAGAAAATCGTTGGTCAATCCGCGGGTAACCCCGCGGCCACGTCGCTTCGCACCGCCTATTTATACGGGATGTCGGCGTTAAGCTCGTCGCGCAGCTTGCGAAGGCGGTCATCAAGGCGCTTGCGACCTCCACGGTGCTCCGCATAAGGCACATTGGCCAGTATGCGATCGATTTTGGCGATTGCCTCATTGACTCGCGTCAAGGCGGACTGAAGGTTCGCTTCGCTCGGGTTGGAAATCCAGTTCTGGTGAGCAATGTAGGCGGTGGTCGCCTCGTCCATAGCGGTCAGCGCCAGGCCGTCGGCCTTGACGTGTGCCCTGGCCGCGGGAGTATCAGCAAGCTTGAGCGCCTCGAGCAGGTCGTCGCGATTGGCCGCCAAGGTCGCCAACAACGTGCCCGGCAATTCGCCGACGCATTGATGCACTTGCCATCCCCGGCTTTTTTTGACGTGATCACTGACCGGGCTCTTGAGAACGGCCGATTCAATCCGTTGGTAAATGCGGGCCATCGGCTCGGCCGCCGCGCCGTAATAGCCCTCATAAAACACGCGACGAAGCTCGTCTTCATCCTGGTCGATGTCCCAGAACAGTTGCCACTCAAGCCAGTAGCTAAGTTCCCAGCCAAACCCGCGTATGTAGTAGTGTCCAACGTGCTCGCGTTGCATGCCCATGACGCCGGCGCGGTGATAATAGCGGGTGTCGCGGGCGACGACGGCGGGAATGGGCAGCGACAGGGCATCGGGATAATCACCACCGAACATGTACGGATACGTCACCGTCCCGCCGGGCGTGACCTGTTGCCAGCCCTCGTAGATGCGTCGCATCTCTTTCGCGTTGGGACAGTCCGGTGAATCGATCGGATGCACGGGGATCAGCCCGAGCGGTGCGATCATTGGCGTGACGCGTTCGTGGGCCGTGAGGCCGAGCGGCGGCTCCATCGTTTCCGATACATCGTAGGCCAGAAAACAGGCGCCCAGCTTCGGATGTGTCGACTCGACGTCCCCGACCACCTGGCTGCAGAAGATCATCATGCGCGCGGCCGGGTTCTCGGCCATCTGCTTGCACGGTTCGCACTGGCACCAGCCCGCGTGGTCGTTGGGGCTCACGGTCGCAAACCGTGTGATCTGCGGATCGTATTTCTTCAACTCTTCTACGACGATGCGACGCACGTCGGAATTCGACAGGCATAGCTGACCCTTGGCTTGACGCTTGCCGTTGATCAGAGGGAAATACTCGGGATGCTCATCGAAGAATTTCTCCGGGGGTACCAGGTACAGGAGTGAATGGGCGCCGCTCAATTCGATGCCGCCACGGCGATTGAGATTGGCCGACCGGACGTGGTTGGCCCTCTCGTCGGCGGTGAACGCCATATGGGACGAACTGATCCACGACGACCGCCAGGCGAATGACGGCTTGTGTGCGTAGTTAAACGGCTCAACGGTCACCGTCCGGCCTTGGGGGATGTGCAACCCATCGCTGCGCAGGCCGAACCAGTGGACGCCCAGCTTCCAATTAAGGAACCAGTACACGCCGTTGGCGGCGCCGTGGTCACCCGGGCCGAGGAAGACCAGGTCATTGCCCAGCGTCCGCGCCACGCACCCATCGAATCCCAACCGATCTTCGCTCAGATTTTCACTTATGTCCGCCGTCGCCCTGCTCTGGCCGATTAGGATTCGCGGCCCTTGCGCAGGCTGGGCATCCGTGACGATCGGGATCTGTGCACCGCTCATGCGTTGCACGTAGTCCTGAAGCGCCTCGGCCGCTTGTTTGACCTGAGTCGAGGCCGTCTCGCTGAGCACGATGGTCGCTGCCGGTTGGCCGTCCTGAACAATCGTCACCGGATTACCCGCGCAGCCAACGGTGCTGACAATGACCAGCGTCAACAGCGTGTGGATCATCGTCAGATTTCGCCGAGCACTCATCATCATCTTGCTCCTTTACTGAACACGCGCGATATTCCACGATCACTTGTAGATTGCGGTGTTAGCATACTGCCTGCAAACGCGCCTCGCCACTACCCGTGACATGGCGCGTCAGCGCCTCGAGTCGGGGAGCGAGCGGTGCGGCCGCATGAATATTGACAGGATCTCCGATCACGGCAGTTCCTGAAAAACCAACGCCATTTCTGGGTTCGGCAATATGAATTTTGCACGATCGTCGCGTACAAGCGTGAACACCAGCAATTCAGCGTGACCGGCTCCGCCGTCTGTTCCACCCGGGACACTTGCCGTAAAGCGTCAGCTCGTGACCATCGACTCGAAACCCACCGGGCAGGATGGTCGGCTCGGCAAGGGCCACGGGGCAGACGTCCAGGTCGAACACGCGGCGGCGGCGGCGGCAGCGAAAATGGTGATGATGGCCGAGGTGTGCCGCCTCGTATCGCGTCTGGCCGTCGGCCAAGATCACCGCCTTGACCTGACCGGACTCGCTCAGCAGGCTGACGGCGCGATAGACGGTGGCGATGCCCATGCCACATCGGCGCCTTGCATGGTCGAATATCTCGCGCACGGTCAGCGGCCCGGCTGATTTGCCGATGACCCGCTCAATCGCATCGCGTTGTGGTGTGGTGTGCGGCGCGTGTTGGGTGTTACCTTTGCCAAGCCATGCCCGTTCCGGTGAGTTCATCGCGGCCTCGTCATTGAATTGGCGAAGCCAACCACCGTGCCTTCATTGCGTTCATATTACACCATGGCCGGTGCGGCCTCGCCGGCGTGACGTGCTGATCAGCGATAAAACCAGTCGAGAGGCAAAATGTGCATCTTGTTGTTGCCGAACACCTTGTTGGGGGTCGCGGGGTTCGGTTCGAAGCCGAATCGCTGCCCCACCTGCTCGTATTTCATGCCGTAGACCTGTTCGATGACCTGGCGAGCGCCCAGATTGCCGTAACCATACACGATGATCGCCCGGCCCTCATGAAATGTGCAATAGGGATGATCCAGCCGCAGCGGTCCGGGCGCGCGGTGGTAACGCGTCCGGTCCAACGGCTGGTTCACGCCGCCCATCAACTGGAGCTCAAGCGGCCCGGGGTCGATGTGATCCGTGTCGTCGAGCGACTCGAGATTGCGGTGGTGATGCCACGTAACGCCCCCGTCGCTGCTAAGCGCACAACTGATGCGATGGCGGTAATAACCTTGCATCACCTCCCACGGCGAGAGCTGGTTCCAGATGATCAGCACATCGTCGCTGTCAGGCATGCGCTCGACCGTAAGCGGCCCGATGCGCGCTGCCAAGCCCGTCGGCTCGGCTTCCTGCCAGCTTTCACCGCCGTCATCGGACCAGGCGCGAAACGGCTGGCCCAGCGACGAGCGACCGATCAGAAGAACACGGCCGTCGGCCAACTCGACGACCTGCGGCTCGCCA
>CAUYYV010000342.1:0-3523 GCA_963577075.1 Phycisphaerae bacterium | reverse complement strand
GACCTTGCCATTTTTGAGCATGGTCATCAGCTCGCTGCCGTGCTCACTGCCGACACTGGCGACCGGCATCGGCACCTTGCGATCGACGGCAACCTGCTGAATCTCGGGCCCCGACCCGGGATAGAAACTGCGGTTGATCGCCCCGACCGCGCCGCGCCGTTGCGCTTCGGGCACCCTGCACCAGGGCGTCTCGAGCTTGGGCTGGTAGCCGCTGTGACCCTGATAGAGCATGATGGCGCCGCGTACCTTTTCACCGAGTCGGTCGAGGTCGTCTTTTGTCATCAGACCGGCATCGACGAGCGGCGCCGTCACCTTCCCCGCCGCACTGTGGACACATTGGATGCTGTCGAGCACGCGAGGCGGTTTGCTCGCGATTTCGACATGGCTGATCCCCGGCCGCCACGCCAGCGCGTCTACCTTTTCGTCATGTACGTTCGTCGCGCCGAGCTTGCGAAGCTCGCTTGCAACAAACTTCTGCGCGGCCCGCAGCCCCTTCGATGCCATGTGACGCGGGCCGAACTCGTAACAGATCGTGTCCAGCAACCGGCGTGCGTGCGGGCTGGTCCAGGCCGTGCCGCAGATGTCCTTGTCGTAACGATCGAGTGTCGCGCGATTCATGGTTTGGCCCCTTGCTTTGTATCGAGTTCGACTTTCGCCCAGCAGATCCTAGTGGAGCTTGTGTCCCCGGCATAGTAGAGAACGATCGCGGCGTGCTCATCCAGCAACGCGGCGGTCGGGAGGCCGAACGTCCACAGTCTCTGGCTGTTGAGGTAATCCGTCTCGCCGGCGCCTCGACCCACGTCTTCGATGTCATGCTCGTAAATGACCAGCGCTGACGCCGCATCCCAGGTCTTGCCGGCGTCGCGGCTAAGACACATGCGAATCGAACGCGTGTGGTAACGGTCGACGTACGCCATGGCCACCGTTCGATCGCCCAGCACGAGGGGCCAGGAAATCTGGCCGACGACGCCGGTATCCCACGGCTTGTCCGGCCATGAGCGCCCGTCGGGCGAGCTGACGTTGCAGTGGATGGGCAGGTCCTCGCCTGCCTCGCTGTCGTATGTCCAGATCAGATCGATGATGCGGCCGTCGTTCATCACGGCAGGGCGTTGATCCCAGGGGCGAATTCGGCAAGCGGTGTCCGTGGCCGACACGGCGTGCAGAGGCCAGGTTTTGCCGCCATCAGTCGAATATCCGAACACCGCATGCTGTTGCCATGGGCCGGACCGTTCGTAAGGCAGGTTCGTCTCGAAAGGGGACGCCAGAGTTCCATCGGGAAGTTTCAACACGGGCCCGGTCGAACCCGGTGAGTCGTACGACCCGTGATCGATCGCGTGGGACGTGGACCATGTCTCGCCGTCGTCACGAGATTCACTCATCACGACACGCAGTTCGCAGTGTCCCTCGGTTTGTGGGTTGCTAAACCCGCGCGTCGGGTCGGACGAATCCCACCATTTCATCACGCCCAGCAGGTGGCCCGGCCCCAACTCCGTCACGTAAAGGTCCAGCAGCGTCCCCTGAATCCCGTCAACGTTTCCATCGAACGGCTCGACTGGCTCGGTCCACGTTGCCCCGCCATCGCGCGATCTGCAATAAGCGCAGCTCGAATCGCGATCGTTCTTCTGTCGCCCACGCCCGAAGCTGGCCAGCAGATCGCCGTTGGCAAGGCGAACCACGGCCGGGAAGCAGTAGATCGCCGACGACGTGCCCGCGGCGCCCGTTGCGACGATGCCTGTGTCAACCACGCGCATTACGATATTCCAAACAGCCTGGCTGCGTTGTTGTAAAAGATGTCCTCGACGGCCTGGTCGCTTAACCGCTCGGCCCAGCAGGCCCATTTCAGGGCGCGCATCTGCTCAAGAGGCGTCAGGACCGGTTTGATTTGAGTATGTTTTTCGCCCCAGACGGGAGTGTCGCCGTAAAGCCAAACGAACGTGTCGTTGACCGGCGCACAGAGGCCTCGGTGGCCGATGAAGTCCGAGCCGTACATCACCCGCTCGTGACCCATGATGCGCAGCATGGCGATGTGGCTCATCGGCTCGCAGATGGCGCTGGTGTCGAACCAGAGGTTGTCGAATCCCGTAAGCTGCGGCAGGCCGTCGAGGTTATGCCGCGGGTTGTGGCCTCGTGCCGAATGGGCCAGGATCAGCTTCATGTTGGGATATGTCTTGCAGTAGTGGTTGATCCAGTGGATGTTCGACGGGTCGGCCACGGCCTGTGACTTGACCATGTGCAGCAGCACGACCATCCCCTCTTCGTGCGCGACGCGCACGATCGGTTCTGGCAGATACTCGGGGATGTCGGCCTCCCACGTCGGATGTGAGTTTGCGAAGGTGTGATAACACTTTAGACCGTGCAGGCCCAGACGACGTACCTCCTGGCGCACCCATTCAGGATCGTCCTCCGGCGTGATGAAGAACAGGCCGCGACAATTCGGCCCGGCGGCTGTTTGCCGGCCGATCCATTCGTTGGATAGCGTCACTTCCTCACGCGGCGTGTTAGGGATGTGAATCGCCGAGATGAACAGGGCCCCGCGCAGGCGGTCTAGATGCACGAAGCCGAGCATCTCGTCGAGCTGCTCGTGACCAAACACTTCGGGTGTTTGCGGAAACGGCCGCCGGAAGAAATCCGGGTGCCAAAGGTGAACATGCGCATCGAATATCCGGTCGGGCAAAAACGACGCCAGCTCTCGCTCGAAGAACTCGCGGTCTTCGTCGTGCACAAGTGGCTGCAACGGAGTGGGTGTTTGTGTCATCGCTCGCTTCCGTATGTACGACCATGCTAGCGGATCGCCTGCGCGTACCGCAACCGGATTACGCGGGTCAGTGGTCGAGAGAACTGGTGGCCACTTGACCACTTGGTCGCTCCCCAGGCAGATTCAATGGCATGACCTTGGCGTTTGACGAATTTCGTCGCGATTCTACCTGTTATCGGGCGCAATTGTCGTCGAAAGGTGTCAATGCCACAACGAATTTCTGTTTCTATTAAATCCTTTGGATATCTGTGCCGATACTTCGTGCGAGTATTTAAGGAATCGTAACGTCAACCTGCGCACCGATGGGTCCGTCGCGCAGGGCAAAAAAGATCCAGGGCCCCGGTACCGTTAGGAGAACATCATGGCGATCAGGATTTCACGAAGCAGGAGTAGCCGAACCAGCCGCTCCACCCGCGGGACAACCTCGCGCCGCCGCCCGACCGCGTCGGCGAGAACCCGCTCGACCACGACGACCCGTCGTCGCAGCACCACAGCCAGTGCCACGCCACGCACCCGGGCGACCTCGCGTCGCACCAGCACCACGGCGCGTCGCCAGGCCAGTTCCACGCCCAAGCGGCGCACGAGCACCACGACCTCGCGTCGCATCAGCACCACGACGACCCGTCGTCGCAGCACCACAGCCAGTGCCACGCCACGCACCCGGACGACCTCGCGTCGCACCAGCACCGTGGCGCGTCGCCAGGCCAGCACCACGCCCAAGCGGCGCACGAGCACCGCGGCCTCGCGTCGCACCAGCACCACAGCCAG
>CAUYYV010000341.1:0-3536 GCA_963577075.1 Phycisphaerae bacterium | reverse complement strand
GCGGCCACCATCCGGCGCGGGGGTGCATCCAAAGGCTCAACCGTTTCTTTTCTTATCGCCACACCGGAGAACGGTGCGGACTCCATTGCTCTGTCTTACGCCCTGCTCGGACCCTTCATGACAATCGTCAGGCCCGTCGCCGCGCTCCTCAGCGCCGTGTTCTCCGGACTATTGACGGACACGATCACACGACACGAAGTAGCGGACTCTCTGCCGGCCGACGCTCCCACGAAAACAAACGGTGACGGGTGTAACCATTCGTGCGGTTCGGAGAATATCGATACATTGACTCCTGCCAGTCTGGCGGGCGCATGGCGACGACTTACTCACGGCATCAGGTACGCCGTGACCGATCTCTTTGCCGACATCGGTCTATGGCTTGCCATCGGAATGGTTCTCGCGGCCGTCGTTAACACATTCGTACCGCCTGGCTCGATCTCCCAATGGGGCAGTGGTCCACTGGCCGAAGAGACGGGACGCTTGGTTTGGCAATCCAGAGGCAGATGTGAGGCTGCTGGTTGGCGAGCAGATCTGGCATAAGCATGACCGTTCGCCCAGATGCTTCGCGGCCATCATGCACGCCGTAGGCCCGGCCACGCCATGCGCGGGCCATGCGCGGACACTTTTCATAAGTCCTTGATTCATAACGACAAACTTCTGATTCTTAATCCGCGGGTTGCAGGTTCAAGTCCTGCGAGGGGCATTGACAATTAAGGCGATGTTCACCGATGCATACCGATGACGACCGATACATATCCGGGTACATGAAGCGTAGGTTATGCGCGGGCGCTTCCATTTCATTATCTGATGAGGCGATGTTGCCGCTGTCGTTTTCGTCGATATCGGGAAGCCCTTCGATGGCGGCGCACTCGTCATCGACCAAGACATGCGTGTAGTAGTCGAGGGTCAAGGTGATGGTGTTGTGGCGGGCAAGCTTCTTGGCGACGGCAGGCGCGACATCCTGAAGCGCAGGCCGCTTTTGAGCCTGTGCGACTCATCGGTCTCGATTGCCGGGCGCGGCGCGAGGAACGTGATCCGATCTTCATGATCATCGAACACGACTTTGAAGGTTTGCGTAGAAGTCATGCCTGATTACTCCCAATGCACTTCAATTTCAGCCGTGCGGCCATCATGTTTCGGGTCTGTATTGCAGAAAAAAAACAGTAAAGGCCAACTGGGCACGGTCGCAATATTCAGCGGCTCAGTCGGTCACCCACGCGCCGGCGGCGGGCACCTTTTCGAGCAATCCCAGTTCGTGTGCGGCAGCGATAAACGGGAACATACCGCGGACGCCGCGCATGAAACACTTTTTCGCCTCCTTGACCTGGGGTGTGTTGATCCATTGGGACCAATCGGCAAGGAAGCCCATCCCCGCCTCGATGAAACGGCGGTCGCCCGTGGCGCGATAGGCATAAGCCAGTGACTCCATGTGGGCACATCCGTTGCCATCGGGTGTGCAAGCCCGCGCCAACTCCGGCACGTTGGACTCCATGGGCAGGCCTTCATCGAGGAAGGCCACGTCCAGGTAGGCCCGCATCATCTTGAGGATCATGTCCTTGAATCGCTTGTCGCCCGTGGCCCACTCCCACTTGATCAGGCCGCGCACGGTGAGGGTGATCCTGCGATCTTCCATACCGCGAGGATGGTACGAGGCCGCGAAGGACTGTCCCAACTCATCAAACCTGTCTTGGATCCGGTTCAGCATCGCCTCGGCAGCGGTTCGATATTCTTTCTTGGCGCAAAGCGGGTACACCGATCCCAGCGTTTGCAGCGCCCAACCGGAGCCGCGCCCCAGGTCCCATGGATAGTACTCGTGCAGGTGTGCGATGTAGTCGCCATAGCCCACCGCGGTGTCCAGGTACCGCCGGTCGCCGGTCAGGTGATAGCAACTGATCAGCCCTTCGGCGTAAGTCAGGATCGACGTGCCGGGACTGCCAGTGTGCTGCGGACTTTGGTACCACTCGCATTTGAGTACGCAATCGAGGTCCAGGCCCGGCGGAATCTGATCGGCGACGGCGTGATGGCAGGTGTCGATGTCCATCTGGTGCAGGGCGTGCGCTTCAACGCCCCACCACGTGGTGATATCACGGTTGTGCAGAAAAAAGGTCAGTAGGATGTGCACCGCGTCGTATTCATTATTCAGATGGAAGTCGCTCAAAGCACCTTGCTCGGCCCTGCCTGGATAGCTGAATCCTCCACCGGACTGAGGTATGACAAGGTCACCATAGTTCTTGAGACCGAACGATCGGCCACGGCGCAGGTCCTGCAGCGACCGGGGCCCACGCCGGTGACTCTGGTCAGGCTCAAAAATGTTGCGGATGCTTCGCTCGAGGCGGGGGTATTTTTTGGGGAGATACTCGAACACCTCCCAGAACTGCCCGCTGTCGATGTAATGCCGCGAATTGGCGGCGGGCATGGGCCATCGCTGCACCGCCAGGGCCAGGTCGGCCAGCGCCTGAGGGTCGGTGGCGCCTTGATGGAACGTGAGAAAGAAGGTGTGCGTCTTGGCCATTCCACGCGGCACGGCGAAGTCTTCGTCGCGCCGGGGGATCAGGTCAAACTCGATGCCGCTCGAATCAGCGGACACCGCCTTGGGATGGTTCTGCCAGAACGCCTTGGGTGACAGCAGCACGCCGTGGTTCGAGCCGCTGACGTTGATCCAGCCGATTGCGTGGTTGTTATCCGACTCGTGCAAAACCGCGCCGGCGTGGTCGAGCACGCGGAACTGCGCGAAATGTAACTGCTCGAGCCGCAGGGGCTTGTCGGCACAGAAAGATGCCGGCCCGCGCGCATAGGTTCCGACCGCGAAGGATGAAGCGTCGCGAAGACCCAACGGCAAACGGGCGGACACACGCCGCACGGCGGTGTCCTGCTCGTCGAGACGGTTGATAAACGTGTGGTCGACCCGGACGAACGGCTGATTGGCATAAACAGTCAATCGCACGAGAAAGTCGAAGTGGCCGCGACCTCGATCATCTTGGTGCGTCCCTTCCCACCGCACCTGCTGGCGCAACGGCCCGGACTCTTCGACCTCGAACTTCACGTCCGGATCGTGCGACGCACGGTACGCCGTGCCGTCGGGCGCCGTGATCTCGAACTCGAGACCGCCATCGCTAAGCGTTTCGCCATCCAGCGCCACGCGGCTGAGCGGGGCACATCGGCTGCAATCGACGTCAAGCGTGAGCGGGCCGTTGTCGAAAGTCAGTCGTTCGCTTTTCTCGTGCGTGTGGATTTTCCTGTATTCGGGCGTGGGGCAACTCTCTAGGCCGTGGATCAGCTTCTGACCACTGCGGCGAAACGGCTTGAGGTCCGCCTGGAAATCGAGCAGCAGCCAGCGCACGCTTGCATCGTCGTGAGTCTCCAGAACGCGTGTCTGTAACGGCAAAACCCGCCCGGCGTCGTCTTCGATGACCACCGGGTCCGACGGGTCCAAAATGCCCTCTGCAAAAGGGATACCGACGGTCAGAGGAAAGCCCTTCCGCTCGCATCCGCCCGGTTCCTGCGTCGACAGTTCAATTTCGCAGGCCGTGTCTTTG
>CAUYYV010000340.1:0-3561 GCA_963577075.1 Phycisphaerae bacterium | reverse complement strand
CATCGCGAAAAATCGCAATTGGGAAACTCGAAGCGGTGCTGGTGAACATTTTGCAGGCCGAAACGGTCGAACTGTCCTTCGATGTAGTCGGCGGCCTGCTGCTCGCCTTTCGTGCCGCTGTACCGTGTGCCGATTTTCTCGCAAAGAGTGTTCCAGTGCCGGCGGATATGGGCGGCGCTGGCCAGGTTCTTGCTTTTCATGATCAATCCAATCAGCTACCAACAGGTGATGATAGCAAAGTGTACTTTACGATGTCGGGTAACGGAATTGGTCTGGAGACCACGGGTGACGATACGTCCGCCGGCCGAATCCGCGAACCTGTTTCATCATGGCCGCATCGATACGAGCGGTGAATGGCAGGCGTGGTGCGTCAGCGATCTTGCGAACAAACGCGACGGCCGACCCGGTAGTACGCGCCGCGACGTCCACGTTGACGTTGCCCAGATGATCGTGCGGGCCGTGATGTTGCCAGAATCCACGGCCGATCACGCTGGGCCTGCTGAGCCAGATCACTGGCACGCCGCGTAGCGACATCGAAAACTGATCGCCGTACGGCTGAATTTCCGCGTGGACGTTGATCGGGTGGTTGCGCTGCCGCCAGCACCTGCGCGCAGATTCCTCAAGGCCCTTCGGCCCCGTCACCGACATCCGGTCCTGGCCGATGTAGCCGGCGATCGAGCCGGCCATCATTGCCAGCACAATCGATCTGCATTGGCGGTTGTTGAGCGATCGCATGTACAGGTACGCCCCGACGCTCAGGTTCTCCTCCGATCCGTACGCGATGAATCGCACCGTGCGGCCCGCCGGGCGAGCACTGAACAGCCGCGCCATCTCGAGCACGAGCACCGTGCCGCTGGCATCGTCGTTGGCGCCGACGTTTCCCGAAACACAGTCATAATGCGCGCTGACGATGATGACCTGATCAGGCCGCCGGGTACCCGTCGCCTCGCCGATCACGTTCTGGCTTTTGCCCGCGAAGGTGCGTGCCTTGACCATCACCTGCACGTCGACCGCGGCGGCATCGGCGGCTTTGGCCAACTCGATTGCGTCGTAGTAGCTGATGCTGACCGTCGGAATCGAGTATCTGTCAAACCATTGAGGCCCGCCGCCGGCGGGGATGCGCCATTCCCACGGATTGCGCGCATCGACGACGAGCAGCGCCGCCAGCCCGGATCGCTCAAGCCTCGCCATCATCTGCGGATCACCGAGATTGAGTGATCCGATCAGCAGGCCGACCCGCCCCCGCGTCGGCTGATCAAAATCGAAGCGGTGCCCCTCCTGAAGATAGACGAGCCGACCGCCCACGCTTCGCGGCGTTGTGGCGGGACTGTACGCCATCGCCACGGCTGTTCTTATCGTTTTGAGCTTGCCTCTGCGTCCCGCGCGCACGGTACACTTGGTGGATCGCCAGTCGGGGAAATCGAATTGGTGTTGATGCACGTCGTCGAGCCCACAGCGTTGAAACTGCTGCTCGATGTACTTGGCCGCGCGCCGCTCGTTTTCCGTGCCACGCAGTCGGTTGCCGATCTGTTCGCAGAGTACCTGCCAGTGGCGCCGCATCCGTGTTTTACTGACCGTTGGTGCCCTGCTCATGGTTTACACTTGTATTGGGCTCCGTTGTCCCTATGATGTATTTTTGCCATCGAGGTTGCAAGGTTGGAGATAACGCCATGTACCTGCCCAGCATATTCAGTGATCACATGGTGGTACAGCGCGGCATCAAGATGCCGGTATGGGGCTGGGCTGATGCGGGTAAGACCGTGACCGTTCGCCTTGGTGATCAGGTTCGCGAAGTCCGCCTGACCGAGAGCGGGCGCTGGCAGGTCCGATTGGACCCGATCGAGGTCGGTTCGCCGCGTACGCTGACGGTCAGTGACGGGGATGAGACGGTTTCTTTCGCAGACGTCATAGCCGGCGACGTGTGGATCTGCAGCGGTCAGTCGAACATGGGATGGCCGGTCCAGAGTGCAACCGACGGTGACCGGATCGCCCAGCAGGCAAATTGTCCGGACATCCGTTTCTTCGACGAGCCTGGCGTGATGAGCGGCGAGATGCAGATCGATATCGAGATGCCGCGACGGCCATGGCACACGTGCACGCCCGAGTCGGCGCGCCTGTTCTCAGCGGTCGGGTATCTGTTCGGCAGGGCCATCCGCGACCGCGTCGACGTGCCGATCGGCCTGATCCACATCGCAATCGGTGGTGCCCCCTGCGAGATTTACGTCAGTCGCGATGCATTGCGAGCCGACGACGACCTCGGTCCAATCCTTGATCGCTACGACTTTGTCCGGGCCCACCACCGCAAGGCCATGCGGCGGCGCGAGGCAGTGGCCGAGCCACCGGCGGATCCCGCGACGACCAAAGCCTGCCCGGCCGGCGCGTTCCACGGCATGGTTGCTCCGATCGTACCGTACGCTATCCGCGGCGTGATCTGGTATCAGGGCGAATCGAATGTCGATCGCGCTTTTCAATATCGCAAACTGTTTGCCGCGTTGATCGAAGACTGGCGCCGCCATTGGGGTCAGGGCGATTTTCCGTTTCTGTTCGTGCAACTGCCCAACTACGAAGCTGACGACGGCCGGCATACGCAGTGGGCCGAGTTGCGTGAAGCCCAGCAGATGGCGCTGCGTCTGCCCAATACGGCGATGGTGGTCACAATCGACGCCGGCGTCAGCGATGACATCCATCCGCCGGACAAGCGGTCGGCCGCCAGGCGCCTTGCTGACGTTGCCCTGCGCGAAGTGTACGGCCGGGACGTCCAGGCCTATGGCCCGATGTATCGTTCGCACGAAGCGAACGGTCGCGGTTTCCGCGTGGAATTCAGCCATGCCGATGGTGGGCTGATGACCTCCGATGGGGCCCAACCCCGTGGATTCGCGCTGGCGGGAAGTGATCGTCAGTTTGTGGATGCTGAGGCGGTGATTGAAGGCAAACAAGTCATTGTGCAGAATGATCAAGTCGCAGACCCGGTGGCTGTGCGTTACGCCTGGTGCAATGACCCGGCGGTCAACCTGTGCAATCAGGCCGGCATGCCCGTGGCCCCGTTCCGCACCGACGATTGGCCGGGCATGACCGATTCGTGCCGCTGAGCCATGCGCTTGATCGCGGCAGGCATATAACGCAGTACTGAAAAAGGGATCAAGAGATGACGACCATACCGGTACAGGCTGAAACAATGATCCGGGTGGCGACATTGGCGGAGCTTGAAGAAAAGGGCGTGGTGGTTGTGAGGGGAGCGGATCGGCCGGTGGCGGTGTTTTTCCATGAGGGCAAGGTATTCGCAATCGATAACCGCTGTCCGCATCTGGGGTTTCCGATGCATCGCGGGACCGTCAAGGACGGGATCGTGACCTGTCACTGGCACGAGGCGCGATTTGATCTTTGCAGCGGCTGTACGTTTGACCTGTGGGCCGATGACGTGCCGGCGTTTGAGGTCGAATTGCGCCATGGCGACGTGTACGTGGCGCGGCGCCCGCGTCAGGCGCCGACGCCGCAGTATTTCCAGCAACGGCTCGAGGAGGGGATGAGACAGAACATCAGCCTGATCCAGGCCAAGGCGGT
>CAUYYV010000339.1:0-3590 GCA_963577075.1 Phycisphaerae bacterium | reverse complement strand
GCACCTTCTCCAGCGATCTTGCCACGTACAAGTCGTATGTTTCCGGCATCGGATTCGACTTGATCTTCATGCGCCAGACCAGGATCGCACCGACCCCGGCGGCCACCAAGCCGACCAGCAAGCTGATCGCTATCTTCGTTCCCAGCGGCAGGTCGATCTCGGCGGCCTTGAAGTAATGCTTCATCCCCTTGATCATCAAGACCAGCGACAGCACCGTGAGTACCAGGAATACCCACACCGGTGTGGCTTTTTTGGCCGCAGAAGTCGGGTCGGGTTTGAAAAGGATCGTGTGCAGGACGATCCGGAAGAAGATAAACGCGAGAAATCCGGAGATTGCCGGCGAGATCACCCAACTGGCCACGATCGTACCGACCGCACTCCAATCGACATTGGTGACCCCGCCAAACACCGCCGCGAATCCCACGATGGCGCCGACGATCGAATGCGTCGTCGAAACCGGCCAGCCAAAGTAGGACGCGATCTGCAACCATATGCCGGCGGCCAGCAGCGACGCGATCATGCCGTAGGCCAGCACCATCGGCTCGTCAGCAAAGACCTCGGGGTTGATGATACCCTTGCGCACGGTATCGGAAACATGTTGGCCGACCAGAAACGCACCGGCGAACTCGAGTACCGCCGCCAAAATCACCGCCCGCTTCAGTGTCAACGCCCCAGACCCCACCGACGTGCCCATCGCGTTGGCCACGTCGTTGGCGCCGATGTTCCAAGCCATGTAGAACCCGAACACCAGCGTCAGTATCAGAAGAGTCCATTCAACCGGTGTCATGCGTCGGTCCGTCTAATTCTTCTGATACTTTAGAGGCGACATCAATACCGCGGTGACGCTATTTCACTTCCAGCGTCATGCGAACGCGATTGGCCAGATTCTCCGACAGATTCGACAGATCGGCGACCTGCGGGATGATCTTCATCCACAGAAGGATCTCCCCCGGCGACATCTTCTGCTCGTGCGCAAACAATGCCTTGAGGATGCGCCGCTGGATCAGATCGACCTCGTGCTCCTTGACCGCGACTTCGCGGACAAGCTGTTTGACGGTTTCCGCCTCATGTCCTCCGAACCCGCTCTCAAGCAACTCGTCAAGTTGCTTCATGACGTGCACCACCGCCTCAAACGCTTCGAGGTTCCTAGCCAGGAACATGCCAAACTCATCGCCAATCGCCTCGGGCATGCGCAGTGGCTTGAACGTCAACAGAATGGCGATGTCCTCGGCGGCGTCGGCAAGACTGTCCTGAATCGCCAGGATTTCCAGCAGATTGCCCCGGGCCACCGGCAGGAACAGGCCGCGAGGCAGATTGTTGCGGATATCGTCCTTGACCTGATCGGCGTGGTGCTCGAGTTTGGATATTTGCCGCGCCGTATCCTCGACCGCTTCCTGATCGCCCCGGGCCAAGGCCTCAAAGACCTGCGGCACCTTCGCCACACAGTCGGCCACGCGGTCAAGGTGCGCCGCCAGTGGCACGAAAGGCGAACGACTAAAAAGCTTGGCAATGGTTCTCATGCTGCGATTGATATCTTTTCCGGATCAACTTGCACATATATATATAACATAAGCCTCCCGGTGAGCCGTGCAACCCACGCAGCAGGTTGCGTCCGGGCCTCCATCAACGCCCATCAGGCTGTTGGTCTCGGGGCTCGATTTCGCGCAGATAGTTCCAGCTGTAGATGCCCGTGTCGTGACCGTCGGAGAAGGTGATCCTGACCGCATAGTTGCCGACCATTTCCGCCCCGGTGGCCGTGAGCGGCTGATCTGCGGCGCCTGCCGCGGCAGAGGCGGGCAACACGGCCAGTGGGTTTTTCGCCATTTCTTCGCGTAGTTGACACTGCTCAGCAGAGGGAGACATCCGACGAAGATACTTCACCGGATAAAAGCTGGCCCGCCCGTCGGACCATCGGATGGTTAACCCCTGGTTCTTCTCGAGATCGAGATGTAGCGGTCGTGGCGAGTCGTTCATCACACCGGCATGATACCGGCATCGCGGTCTTGGCGGCAGCCGATCATGCTGCTACATTGCCCTGCCATGAACGATTGCGACAGCGCGGCCTCGCAGAAACTCGCCCGTATCGCCGAGGCGGTCGGCGTCAATGCGGCGCGACGCCACATTTTCCTTTGCTGCGACCAGACGAAACCCGAGTGCTGTGCCAAGCAGCGCGGGCTCGATGCGTGGCAGTTTCTCAAGAGCCGGCTCAAGGAGTTGGGCCTGTCCGAGCGTGGGGGCGTCTATCGAACCAAGGCCAACTGCCTGCGCATCTGCACGGACGGGCCTATCGCGGTCGTCTACCCGGAGGGCGCGTGGTATCACGGCTGCGACCCGCCGGTGCTTGAACGCATCATCCAAGAGCATCTGATCCGTGGCCGCGTCGTTGACGAGCACCTGATCGTCGAGAGTGATCTGGGCAAACCGTAAGAGGCAAAGCGTCCGATCACTGGGCCGGCATGGGCTGCGATTCGTCCAACTGCCGGCGCAACTGTCCGGCACGCTCGCCCAAGGCGCCAAGGTCGGGCTCGCCCACCGGCTCAAGATCGAAGTGCCAGTTCTGCTCGACCCTCGCGTCGAACAACTCGCCCACCAGGTCCGGGCCCGGCATTTCCCACCAAGGCGCTTTGGCCTCACGCTTGGTCCACCGCGGTTTATGACCATCCAGTTCGAGCCGAACGCTGTACACGCCGTAAAACAGGTGCGGCACGGTGACTGGCGTGCGGCCGACTTCCTCGTCGTTGAGATACACCAGCGCGCCGCTCGGCCTCGAGGTCAGTGAAATGGTCCGCTGCACACAACCGGTCAACACACCTGCGAGAATCATCAGGGTCACGACAGGCATCGTGCGTCCTCTCATATCAGAGATTGTACAATATGAAGCGGGAACGATCGAGCATGGCCAGACTCACGCACATTGACGATCAGGGCCGCGCCAAGATGGTGGACGTGGGCGCCAAGCCGGTGTCTCACCGCCGGGCCGTGGCGCAGGGCGATTTCGTCGCCGCGGCGGCGACCCTGGACCGACTGCTGGCCGGTAACCTGCCCAAGGGTGAGGCGATTGCCGTTGCACGCGTAGCCGCCATCACCGCCGCCAAACGCACCGACGAGTTGATCCCGCTGTGCCATTCGCTGCCGCTGGATTGCGTGAGCGTCAATTTCGATCGCGTCGCTGACGACCGACTGCGCGTCACGTCGACCGCGTCGGTCACCGCGCGCACCGGGGTCGAGATGGAGGCCCTCATCGCCGTCACGACCGCGTGCCTGACACTGTACGACATGGCCAAGGCCGTCGACAAGACCCTGCGCATCGAGTCGGTCCACCTGGTCGAAAAGACCAAGACGCCGGCCAATCATTGAATTCAAGCCGTGTTCAGTCCCGGCCCTGCAGGTACATCAGCAATTGCAGCACGTACCAGAATAGCAGCGCCACCGATGCAAACAGTGCCAGCGATGCCGCCACATGCTGGCCGATACGGTAGTGGTGAAGAACGTTCGACGTGTCGTAAAGGATGAATCCACACGCCAGCGCGATCATGGCGATGGTAAAGAAGATGCCCAGGTCAAATGGAAAAATATACGACGCCACGATC
>CAUYYV010000338.1:0-3606 GCA_963577075.1 Phycisphaerae bacterium | reverse complement strand
ACGACATTCGTCCGACAGTTGCGGCATGAGGCGGTAAAACGGTCACAACTACTGCAATCGATACAGGCTCTACTATCGGTCCAATGAAGCGGCTCTTTGCTTTCCGTGTGCTTCACGGCCCCACGCGGACCGATACCAACCGATGTGAACTCCAAGACGTCGCCAAAGTCTGATAACGACCTGGCCGCTACGGATGGCGATGGGTCGGCATCGAGCGGCACCCGGTTGGTAGTTTTTTCCGACGACTGGGGCAGGCACCCGTCAAGTTGTCAACATCTGATCGGCCGATTGCTCGATCGGTACGAAACGATCTGGGTCAACACGATCGGAACCCGTTCACCCAAACTATCGTGGGAAGATGCGGGTAAAATCGCGGTCAAGCTAAGGCAGTGGTTGCGCCCATCGGCTGCCGGCGACAAGTGGCCGCACGGCCTGCACGTCGTTAGCCCGCTGATGTACCCCGGCTTTCGCCGGCCGTGGCAGCGAAAGCTTAACGCCCGCCTGATCACCGCAAAGTTGCACCAACTGCTCGGGCCACGACAGCCGGGCGAACGGCGCGTTGCAGTCACCACGATTCCAATTATGGCCGACCTGGTCGCCAAACTCGATGTTGATCGATGGGTGTATTACTGCGTGGACGATTTTTCAGTCTGGCCAGGGCTTGATGGTGTTGCTCTTGACGACATGGAACGGCTACTCGTGCGGCGGGCGGATCGGATCGTCTGTGCCTCGCAAACACTGCAAGCACGGATTGCGGGCATGGGCGGCCAATCCGATCTGCTGACACACGGCGTCGACGTCGACCATTGGCGCTCCGAATCGGCGGGCAACGCGGAACTGCCTGCCTGGTGGAACAAACTGCCGCCGCCGGTGATATTGTTCTGGGGCGTGGTGGATCGCCGTCTGGACACCGACTGGTGCGAGGCGTTGGCATCGCGATGCGGCACGTTGGTGCTGGTTGGCCCGCAACAATCGCCGCCACGCCTGACGAAGTTGGCGCGGATTTGCCTGCCCGGGCCCGAGCCGTACGACTTTCTACCTGCGCTGGCCGCCGCCGCCGATGTGCTGGTCATGCCGTATGCCGACCTTCCCGTGACCCGTGCGATCCAGCCGTTGAAGTTCAAGGAATACCTGGCCACGGGCAAGCCGGTCGTCGTCCGTCGTTTGCCCGCGACCACCGATTGGCAGGACGCCGCCGACGTGGTCGACACGGTCGAGCAACTTGTGCGGGTCACCGCCGAGCGCATCGATCAAGGCGCGCCGCAAGAACAACTGGCCGCGCGCCGGCGACTGGCACAGGAATCCTGGCCGGAAAAGGCAAAGTGTTTTTCGCACATGTTGTCGTCCACGGCATGACATGGTGTCCGTCAATTGATGATGGCAGTCGCTGCAATCGGGGCGGACCCGGCCGGTGATCATCGCCACCTTGCCGGACAGATTGAAAAGGTTGTTCAATTTCTTCGTACACGGCGGGCTTACTTGCACTGCGATCATCTCGTCCAGTAACTTTCAGCCATACAGTTGCATGCGCGACAGCAACCGTGGGAAGCGGTTGCGGACAAGGCTGGAAGCCGACCGAACTTCATGTCAACCCTTGACGCGGTGCTTTTCAGTTGGGTTGCGATTTTCCGCCTCCAGCGCATCGATCCACTGCTGCGACCACTGCTCGTAATCGGTTAGCACTGATTCAGGATGGTCAACGCTGTGCGCCACGAAACAGGGATGGAACGGTCGGCCGGTCGGCGTGCCGGTTTTCTGGTAGCGAAGGTCGAAGCTCCATCGCATGGTGCACTCGGTCGTGTTGGGCGAACTTCGGTGTGGCGTGTATTTGCTCATGAAGATGGCGCCGCCCTTGTGGACCTGTGCGTAACGGGGTTCGATGTCCGGGCGAAGATCGGGGCGGATCATCGTGTCGCCGTCGCGGATGTGCTCAAGCAGGCCGGCCCGGTGTGCGCCGGGCATGACCTGCATGCACCCGTGCTCTTTGAGCGCATCGGTCAGTGGTATCCAGCAGGTGATGATGTCCGAGTCGTCCGCCTCTTCGAGTGTGACGCCGGCATCCTGATGCCAAGGTACGTTGGGAAGGCTGTATGCATCAGCGCCGCCGGTCAGGCATGAAGGCGGCTTGGCGCGTAGGTGCTGGATCGGGCTGCACGTGATCTCCGGGCCGACAAGGCATTCGACTGCGTCGAGCAGGTTGTCGTTGCCCAGAAACTCGAATACGGCTGGTATGCGGGCCTCGTAAATATCCAGGCCGTTGGCCAATTCGTTGCATTGCTCGAACAACAAGGCGTAACGGCGATCGAACGGTTCGTGCTCGTGCAGGTTCCTGATCTTGCCCTCGGCCTCCAACGCCCGGGCCCGGCGGTCGATGAACTCGCTGATCGCGTCGATCACTGGTTGAAGATCGTCGTTGGTCAGTATGCCCTCGGTCACGACCACGCCTTGTTCGTGATATTCCGCGATCTGTGCCTTGCTGAGCTTTATGTTGTCTCGCCCTTCAGGTGATTCTGCCATGATCGTCATCTCGTGCAAACGCCGTGTAGCGGTTACTCGATATCGCGATAGTGTTTGTCAAATATTTCCCGACAGATACGCGCGTCATCTTCACTCATGCCGATGTAAGGCGGCAAAATACGATAGGAAAACTCCGGATCGCGCAGCCAGACCAATATCTTGTCGTATGCGCCATCAATCATGGATCGCTCACAGTGATTGAGCAGATGATCGCCTGCTACCTGTAGGAACTCGGTGATCCGAAACAGTTCCGGCAGGTCTTTGCGGATGCCGGCCTCGAAAAATTTCCATGTCAACTTGGGGAAAATAGTGTCGTAGCTGCACAGCAGCGAACATTCCCCCAGTGTGCAGCCCATGGCAAAGTTGCCTTCGAGAAAGAAGTGCTGAAGGTCGGGCGTGTATCGCATCAGGTCGAGGGTGCGGGCGTAGTCGGTCGTACTGTTCTTCGTGGCGACGAGGTTGGGAACAGTGTCGGCGATCTGGCGATACTCGGCGCCGGTAATGATCTTCTTGGCACGTGGAAGGTTGTAATGGAGGAACCGGCAGTCGGGGAATGCTCCGCATACCGTGGAAAAGAACACCAACATCTCCGGCAGGTCCAGTGGTCCCCAACTGGGCAGGGAGATCTGGAACATGCGGATGCCCCTGTCATACGCCGTCGCGAGCCGGTCGATGATCATCTGCATCGATAGCCCTATCACGCCGATCTGCGGATCGATCCCGTCGCGGACGGTGATGCCGGCAAAGACTTCAACAATCTTCTTGAATAACGCATCACCCGGCGCGTAGCCTTCGCCGGCCGTGCCCATCAGGTAGATGCACTTGTATCCGCCGTCGACGGCCTCCCGAACATGCCGTTCAAACACGGGCACGTCAAGATTGAAGCCCTCTGTCCAGGGCAGCATGCATGCCGCCAGGTTGCTCTGGGGGTAACGCGTCCCGGTTTGCGATATGGTGTTGCTTGTGGTCGGGGTGGTCGGGGTGGTCGTGTTCATTGGTCAGTACACTTTACGCCGAGGCTCGAATCACGACGGGCATTGTAGCGTGTGGTTTGCTCGGTGCGCTGCCGGGCGGACGTTCTTCAGCTTT
>CAUYYV010000337.1:0-3617 GCA_963577075.1 Phycisphaerae bacterium | reverse complement strand
GTGCCTACCACTGCCGGTACGGGCAGCGAGTGTCAGTCGTACGCGCTCATCGCCGACGAAGGCACGCATCAGAAGATGGCGTGCGGAGATCCGAAGGTGGCGCCCGCTGTGGCGGTGCTTGATCCGCGGCTTACATTGACCCAGCCCAGACGCGTCACCGCCGTCACCGGCATCGACGCGATATCACACGGGATCGAGTCGTACGTCACCACCGCTGGCAACTCGATTTCGCGCATGCACGCTCGTGAATCGCTGCGGCTTACACTACCCGGTCTCCCACGCGTGCTGGACGACGAGGCCGATCTTGATTTGCGGTCCGACATGTTGCTGGGTGCTTCCCTTGCCGGCCTGGCGATCGAAAACAGCATGCTCGGCGCCGCCCACTCCGCGGCCAACCCGCTGACCGCCAACCATGGCATCACTCACGGCCACGCCGTTGGACTCATGCTGCCACATGTGATCCGCTTCAACGCACAACACGCCCCGACGCTGCGCGCCTACGACCGATTGCGCGCCGATGTGATCGGCGGTGAACACGGCGATGAAGATGCTGGTGATTATCTGGCGGGCCGGGTGGAAGATCTGCTCAAAACGGCCCAATTAGCTACAACCTTGTCCGACTGCGGCGTGGAAAGATCGAGTTTGCCAACGCTCGCCGAGCAGGCAGCCGGACAGTGGACGGCTCGTTTTAATCCCGTTCGGTTCGGCACTGAAGATTTCACCCGTTTATATGAATCAGCGTTCGGCCATAGCACATGACAACCGTCGCCGTTCGTCGAGCCGATAGAGGGTGACTATACTTTACCACGTGACTTGTCTGGTCCGATATTTCGCGATTCCGCTGCTCGTGTTGCTGCCGTTTGCGCCTGCCCGCGGCGAGCGTACGCCGGTTCGACGGGCTGAAGCATCGATGGCCAATTGGCCCGTGTTTCGCGGTGGCCCACGATTTGACGGAGTCGCGCCGGGCATGCTGGACGATCGATTGCGCATCGCATGGACATTCAAGACCGGCGATTCGATCAAGTCGTCACCGGTGATTGTCGACGGCGTGGTGTACATAGGCAGTGATGACGGGCACGTTTATGCGATAGGCATGACAAGAGGTGAAAAGCGCTGGGCGTTCAACGCTGGCGGGGCCATCGAAGCGCCGCCGCTGGTCGTGGGAGGTCGCGTGTATGTTGGAGCGGAAGATGGGTATTTGTATTGCCTCGATGCCTCGAGCGGGAAGGTGCATTGGAAGTATCGCACCGAGGGCCGCATAGTCGGCAGCGCCAATCTAGTTGCGGCGGCGAAGGGTCAACCCGCGTCGATTCTCGTGGGCAGCTACGACAACTCTTTGCATTGTGTTGACGCGGGTTCGGGTGCGCCTCGATGGAAGATCACGACACAGGGCTACGTCAACGGTGCTGCCGCCGTTGACAACGGCAAAGCGGTGTTCGGCGGTTGCGACGGGATTATTTATGTTATTGCGCTCGATTCGGGCGAAGTAATCAGCCGCATCAACGTGGGCGATCCGATCGCGGGGACCGTGGCTTTGGATGATCGGTATGTATACATTGGCCACTATGGCAACCGGTTCCTGCGCGTCGATCTCGACAAGAGCAGGATCGATTGGACGTTTGAGGACGGCAACTTCCCGTTTTTTTCATCGGCGGCGATTGGTGTCGATCGCGTCGTGTTCGGATCACGTGGGCGGCGGGTGTACTGCGTCGGTCGTGGCGACGGCAAGATTAGATGGTCGTTCACCACCCGCGGTCGGGTAGACAGTTCGCCGGTGATCTGCGGCGACAAAGTGGCGTTCGGGTCCGAAGACGGCCGGCTGTATCTGGTGAAGATCGAGACTGGCGAACAGGTCTGGTCCTACCAAATCGGTGGGGCGATCACCGGATCACCCGCCGTATCGGCAGGACGCATCGTGATCGGCGCCGAAGACGGCAACGTGTATGCATTTGCACCGACCAAGCGGGCCGGGTACGCGGAGGACGACGATGACCGATGACAACCGCACGTCGCTGACTGTGTTTCCCGAAGGCGACGACGCGACAAAGGTGGGCAACTATTTCGTCTCCAACTATCCGCCCTTTTCCGTCTGGTCGCCGCAGCACGTATCCGATGCGATCGATCGGCTCGACCGGCCCGGCGATGAGCAGACGCCCATCGGTATGTACGTTCACATACCTTACTGCCGAAAGCGATGTCATTTCTGCTATTTCCGGGTGTACACCGACCAGAACAGCGACGACATTCGCCGGTACATCGACGCGGTGATCGAAGAGGCGGCGATGCTGGCGCAGCGGTCGTTCATCGCCGGCCGCCGGCTGCGGTATGTTTATTTCGGTGGCGGCACACCGTCATACCTGTCCGCGGCGCAGCTCGAGTACCTGTTCGACGGTTTGCAGCGGGCGCTGCCGTGGGATGCGGTGGAGGAGGTCACCTTCGAGTGCGAGCCGGGTACGCTCAATGCGAACAAGCTGCTCGCGATCCAGCGGCTCGGCGTCACGAGGCTGAGCCTGGGCATCGAGAATTTTGATGACACGCTTCTCGAAATGAATAATCGTGCGCATCGATCCAAACAGGTGTACGACGCCTACGAGTGGGCACGGTCGGCCGACTTTGCACAGATCAACATCGATCTGATCGCGGGCATGCTCGGCGAAACGCCCCAGAACTGGCAGCGGTGCGTGGACAAGGCGATCAAAATGCGCGCCGATGCCGTGACGATCTACCAGATGGAGGTCCCGTACAACACGACGATTTACCAACAGATGCGCCGTGACGGCGGCGATGTGGCGCCTGTTGCGGATTGGCCAACCAAGCGGCGTTGGGTCGAGCGGGCGTATGAAGCGCTCGAAGCCGCGCAATACACGATCGGTAGCGCCTACACTGCGGTACTCGATCCGCAGCGTATCAGGTTTGTCTACCGCGATGCGCTGTGGCAGGGAGCGGACATGTTGGGCGTCGGCGTGTCATCGTTCGGGCACCTCGCGGGTGTCCATTATCAGAATCAGGCAGACATCGTGCCCTACATCTCAACCGTACGAAACGGCGAACTTCCGATCTATCGTGCGATGGTCATGACGGACGAGCAACAGATGATCCGACAGTTTGTCCTGCAATTAAAGATCGGGAGGCTTGCAAAAAATCCGTTTCTGGAGCGATTTGGGGTCGACGTATTCGACCGCTGGTCGGATGTCCTGGGCAAATATCGTGACCAGGGCCTGCTGACGTTCGACGACGAAACACTGACACTGACCCGGCGCGGCCTGCTGCGAGTCGATGGCCTGTTGCAAGCATTTTTCCTGCCTGAACACCGCGAGGTACGCTACACGTGACCGGATCGAAAAAAACACCGGCGCGCAGCGGAGGAGGAGATCGCTCGCCTGATGCCAACGGATTGGTGGACGCGGCCTATCCGCTCACAGAGTTTTTTTCGACGGCACTGCAACTCGAGATGTTGCCCGGTGAACAACTGCCCGAACCGTACCGTACGCTGCTCGTGAACGAGGACGACATGACCCCGGTGCTCGAAGCTCATCATGATCAGACCATGACGCTGCGTGTGTTGAGCAAGAAGATGCAGTCGCAAGTGCTGTTACGTGAGGTATTGCTGATTGGCA
>CAUYYV010000336.1:0-3632 GCA_963577075.1 Phycisphaerae bacterium | reverse complement strand
GGCCGTGGTTTACGTGTCCGTGCTGCCACAGGAGTATTCCAGCCTCACGCTCCATGGTCTGACTGATGCGTCGGGACGAATTCATCGGCTGATCAGAAAATCGATAACGGCCAGAACGATGCCGCATCTGCGGTTCGAGTTAGACGAGTCGATCAAGAAGGAGGCTGCCGTGTTTGATGCGATCCGAGAGGGGTTTGAGTCGGTCCCACCCGATCCGGAGGAATCGGCCCCGTGAAAAACTCTCCCCTTTACAGCAAGCGGTTTGCGTCGCTGTTTCGTCGCATCAAGGCCGAGCATCGCAAGGATCCGCCCGAACCCGCCACGCCCGTGGCGCAACTGGTGATTGCGTTTCTTGAGTGGAACGCATCGCGCAGGGCGTCGCGCACGGCGTATCGGCGCCTGATCGAAAACATGGTCGATCACAACGAACTGCGTGTCTGCCATCCGCACGAAGTGATCGAGTTGATCGGTCCGGATTATCCCTTGGCCGAGCATCGCGCCCAACGCATGCTTGAGTCGCTGCGCTCGATCTTCCTGCGCGAGCAGGCGGTTACGCTGGACATGCTGGCCCGCCGCGGAAAAAAAGACGTACGCGTGTATCTTGACGGCCTGCATGGCATGGCGCCGTATGTGGCCGCCCAGATTACGCTGTTGTGCTTTGGGGGGCATGCCGTACCCGTGGATGACCAACTGGCGGACCTGCTGCGTGCGGCACAGGTCGTCGATCCCGAGGCGACGCTGGCTGAGATCGAGGCGTTTCTCGAGCGCCAGGTCAAGGCCGACAAGGCCGCGGAGACGCACGCGACACTGATGGCATGGGTCGACGCCGGCGCCCGGCGCGTCACCACCGGCGCGTCGGGAACCGTTGCTTCACGCACGCCGCGGAAAAAGACGACAACCCGGATAACCAATAAACACAAGAACGTCGACACGAAAGACAGCAAAAAATAAAAAGGCGACCGACAGCGGGCGATAACGGCTGCTATTTACACCACGAAGAGTCAACGCATGCGACCTATCGACAACCACTGCGACCAACCACTGCTGCGCATCGGTCTGCCCAAGGGCAGCCTTCAGGAATCGACCATCAATCTGTTCGCGCAGGCGGGCTACAAGATCCGTGTCAGCGACCGGTCTTATTTGCCCAGCGTGGACGACCCGCAATTGCAGGCGGTGCTGTTTCGCGCCCAGGAGATGAGTCGATACGTCGAGGACGGCGTGCTCGATGCGGGTATCACTGGCCATGACTGGGTTGTCGAAAACGGCTCCGACGTCAAGGAGGTGTGCGAGTTGACCTATTCCAAGGCGACGTCCGAGCCGGCGCGGTGGGTCTTGGCCGTACCCGAGGAGTCGGCCGTCCGTCGGCCCGAAGACCTCGCCGACGGGATCATCGCCACCGAACTGGTCAATACCACATCGCGTTTTTTCGAAGAGCGAAATATACCGATCCGCAAGGTCGAGTTCAGTTGGGGCGCTACGGAAGTTAAGGCCAGGCTGGTTAACGCGATCGTTGATATCACGGAAACGGGTTCGAGCCTGCGTGCCAACAATCTGCGCATCGTGGACACCATCCTGTCGAGCACCACTCGGCTGATCGCCAACAAGGATGCGTGGGGCACGCCAGCCAAGCGTGAGAAGATCGACGCGCTGGCCGTGCTGCTGCGTGGCGCGATCGAGGCTCGCGAGAAAGTCAGCCTCAATATGAACGTGCCACGCGAAAGGCTCGATCAGATAGTGGCGCTGCTGCCGGCCGAGAAATCGCCGACCATCAATCAC
This sequence comes from Phycisphaerae bacterium, assembly GCA_963577075.1. GTDB lineage: Bacteria > Planctomycetota > Phycisphaerae > Phycisphaerales > Phycisphaeraceae > CAUYYV01. Next base: position 1,856 of record CAUYYV010000336.1, on the reverse strand, counting down.
CTTGCCGATGATGCCTGGGTCGCGGTCGAGGTCGTTATCGAAGAGCGGACCTGTCGGCAGTTGATCCCACAACTACGCCAGGCCGGTGCGACCGGCATCTTCAGCTACAGCCTCAAACTCGTCGTGCCCTGACACACATCCGGTCAAAGACACGCCATGGCTCGTTATAATGCCTCGCGGGGTGCGTGCCGGGCCCGTGCGTGGAGCCTCGTGCCGGCATCAGGCCCCTGACTGGTCATTCGAGGGACCAATGGCTGACCACAAACTTATTGTCGGCTGGGTTGCACTGGTGGCCCTGGTGCCGCTGGGTTGCCAATCTGCGCCGAGATATGCCATGCCCCGCGGCGGTGGCTCAGACAGGACGGTCGAGTTTGTCGCGGTCCCGCCGCCGCCGGGATTGAGTTCGAAACAGATCGCCCCACGTGGCGGCGACGACCTGGTCAAGGCAAATCTTTCGCTGCAGAAGATCCTCGAATCACTGCCTAAACCGCAATACCTGCCGCCTGACGACCAGGGCCAAGTCCCCGAATCCGCTCCGGTCGATGATCCGCCGCTCGCGGCCCAGCGGTTCTACTTTGAAGGACGCCAGGCTTGGCTCGAGCGGCGCAATTTCGAGGCGATCGATAAGTTGCAGTCGGCGTTCAACCTGGCGCCTGATAGCGCTGCTATTGCACGGTTGCTGGGCAAGATTCAGGCCCAGACCAATCGGGTTCAGGCCGAACATCTGCTCCAAAAAGCGGTCCAACTCGATCCGGACGATCCGGAAAGCCTATTTCTGCTCGCCGGGTTGGTGCGTCGCCAGAATCGCTTTGACGAGGCGATCGTTCTGCTCGCGCGGGCCCTGCGGTATAAGGGACAGGTCCGCGATGTGGACCCGGCGATTTGGACGTTGGCGCATTACGATCTTGGCGTGGCGTTGGTTTCGGCGGAATACGACCAGGCCGCGATTGTGCAGTTCATCAATCACATCGAGACGCCCCGATACATTATGCACATGTCGGGGGCTCATCGTCGTCTCTACCGGTTGCAGCGCAGCAGGAGCCTTACCTGGCTGATGATAGGTGATGCGCATCATCGGATCGACCAGCCCGGTGCGGCGATTCAAGCTTATGAAAAAGTTTGGAAAATTCCTCCCAAAAACCGGGATCCGCTGCTCAGTCGCATGGTCTTTTCGTATTTGCGTCTGGGTCGGGTAGACCAGGCGAGCAAACTTGCAGTGGCATCGATCGGCCTGATCACGCCCGAGAAGGAATTGACTGCCCTGCTGCGGTATCTGGTCGAGCAGGGCGCGGCACGAGACGACTTGGCGTTGGCTTTACGCCGAGCCTATGAACAGGCCGGGCGATCGTCGAGCTTGGCAATATCAATCGCAGCACTGCTGACCGATGATGATGCAACCCGGTTCCTGGGCGAACACCTGGCCCACGAACCGGTCGACGTGGTGGCCTTTGAGGAACTGATCGGTCGGTTGCTTTGCCGCGAGGCCGCCCCCACGGATGAGCAGCGATTGGCAGAAGCTGTTCGTATCACGGCAGCGACCATCTCGGCGGTGCCGGGGGCCGGCCAGTGGTACGCCGAGTTTTTAATCGAACGGGTTGAGTCGCCTGTTGTGCTGCTGGATGCGCTGGCCCGGGTGAAGCCCGCCGAGACATCGCGGACTGGCAGGGGCTTCCTGCGTGCTTTTGCGCTTGAACGTCTGGGGCGCAAGAAGGACGCTGTTGTCCAGTTCGAACTGGTCCTGGATGACAACGCGGATTTCGAGGTTGCGCGTATCTACTTGGCACGCCTACTGATCGAGCAGCAGCAATACACGCGTGCCGGGCGTATTCTCGACCCGCTGATCGACAAGCCAGACC
>CAUYYV010000335.1:0-3668 GCA_963577075.1 Phycisphaerae bacterium | reverse complement strand
GATTGACCGCAGCATCGAGAATGAGCTTGTCTGGACATGCCAGCGTCACGGTATCGGCATAATCCCATGGGGCCCATTGGGCACGGGTATCCTCAGCGGCAAGTACCGCAAGGATCAGCGACCACCTGCGGGCAGCCGGTTCGAGGAGGTGGGCGGGCGACTCACACCCGCCGCCATCGATGTAGCCGATCAGATCGGCGCCCTGGCGAAAGAAAAAGGCGTCGCGACCGCCGAGTTGTCACTGGCGTGGGTGCTGCGCCAGCCGGGCGTCACCGCACCGATCATTGGCGTGCGCACGATGGAACATCTGGCGTGCGCACTCGAGTCGCTCGAAATCAAATTAACCGATGCTGATCATCAGCATATCAACCGCGTCATCGCCCCGGGCGCCGCGGTCAGCGACTACTACGACGTCAATGTCTTTCGCCGTCTGCGCGAGCGCACGGGATTGAATATTTCGTAATTAAATCTCCGCCTCCCGACCGAGGCGAAGCGCAGGGCGGGGCAGGGCGGTCCGTTGACTCGAGCGGACACGCTTGTCGTCCACCGACGGTGGGCAGGGCGCATAAAAAAGCCCGCCCCGACGCATCGGGGCGGGCAAGTACTTGGCAGGGCTGCGTCAAGGCAGTCCCGTCAGACCACATCTAATGACGCAGCCCCCTTGTACACTCATATTTCGTCACTGATCACCTCCCTTCATTATGGTCAACCCAGCCGTCGCCCTCGGCTGCTGGCACGGTCCCACGAGGCCAGCCTTGGGCCGCCGGACTCTTTCAGCCCCACAACGTCTCGCGGGGCACCACGCTCGCCAGGCCAATTCAGCCCGACGCTCGGTCGCCTTGCCGGATCCGCGCCGCATACCGGGGTTTTTCCGATATCGGCCGGGCGGTCGTCAGCGGCACTTCAATTATTGACCCGATTGGTCCAATGTCAAGGGAAATTGTGCCCTAGCACCCCCCCAGCCATCCGCAACCACTATTTAGCACTCGATTTCTTCGCCGGCTTGAACGGCTCCATCAGAATACTGTGTTTGCGTTTGATCAAGTCGAATATGGGGTCGACCTCGTAGGAAGCGGTCAGGTTCATGGTCACCCAGTACACCGTGACAGGCCGCTTGGCACCGGTGATGGCAAGGCGAACCAGTTTGGGCAGCCGGCGAACCGGTATCCGCTGCAGAACCTTGTCGGTCAGCGGCACGCAGACCTTCGGCGCGGTGTGGTTCGGCACGATGTAGCAGAGCGTGTCCAGTTCGTTGCCTCGCGGGTCAAGCAGCCGGTACTGAATCGTCCAGTACCACGATTGGCCCTGCCACACCAGCGATTTATCGAGGGTCTCGTAGCCTTCGATCTTCTCAAGGAGGTTGTCAAGTGCCTTGCGATGCTGGTCTTCCAGCGGCTCGAACAGTTCGTCGAGCGTCGGCTCAGTCCAACGATCTTGCCAAGGCAACAGTTGAATTGGCGCAGTCGTCATGCTCGGCTCTCCGTGTTCTAGTCTTGCAAGATCAGCCGGCGATTCATCGCTGGCCGTGACAATGCTTGTACTTGATCCCGGAGCCGCAGGGGCAAACCTGGTTCGGCTTCACGCGCCCAGTCGCGGGTCCCACTGGCCCGCCGCTCGCCGCGACAGCCTTATCCGGCACGTACCCAACGGGCTGACGCGACTGCATTATAGCGGATTCGTGACCGTTTGTCATGCCAGGGTCAGGCGGTTGCTCGTTGCGACGCAAATATCCCGCCAGCCACTCCAATCTGGGCATCGCGTGCTCATAAAACATGATGTATGACTCGCAGAGAATAGTCGGCTCGGGCACTTCCCCCCCCGCGGGGCGGTGCTTGGGGCAACCGCCGTGACAATACGGCTTCCAGCGGCAATCAACGCATTTCTGGGGAAGGTTCTGCTTGCGTGCCGCGAAGTTGGCCAACCGCGGCGAATCAACCCGCCCGAACCACGAATCGTCCAACGCTTGCCCCGCCACGTCCTCGGCGCCGTACCGGTCGGCAAGGTCGGCTTGGCCGTCAATGTCCCGACCGGGCAACTCGGCATTTTTCAGGTACCCGTCGCCGTGGATAGTCAGGCCCACTCGCAGTGATCCGTCGAGTTCAATCTCGTTCTTCCACTGTTGGTCACCGATATTGGTCAGTTGCCACCGCCTCTCGATGAAGTGATCACACCCGAACACCGCGCCGTCGTGTTCGATCGTCAGTTGGTTATGGCAAGATCCGTCCAGGATGCAAAATGGCATCTCGCCAAGCACGAGTTTGTTGAGCACGGCGTCAAAGATGCGGATGCTCAAGCGCTTGCGAAACTTATCGAACCAGAGGTCAAACGCCCGGCAGAGGAATTTCCCATACGCCTGCGGATCGGGCGAGTAGGCAGCCAGCACATTGCGCTCGCCGTTGGTCGGATCGCGCTCCCATTCGATCGCCGGGATGAATTGCAGCCACCTCGAACCGAGGTTGAGCAGGTAGCGCATGATCTCGTCGGGATGATGCACGTTGTGATCATTGAGCACGCACAGAATGTTGTAGTCCACCGCGTGCCGCTGCAGCAGGCGCAGGCCGCGAAGCACCGCGTCACTGGTCGGCTCGCCTCGATTATTGACCCGGTAGTGGTCGTGGAATCGCGGTGGTCCGTCCACCGACAACCCGATTAGAAAATCGTGGCGGTGCAGGAACCGACACCAGTCGTCATCCAGCAGCGTGCCGTTGGTCTGCAGTGCGTGACGGATCCGCTGGCCCGGCTTCATGTATCGGCACTGAAACTCGAGCGCCTTCTCAAAGAAATCCAGGCCCGCCAGCGTCGGCTCGCCACCCTGCCAGGCGATCGTCACCTCGTCGCCGAAATGGGGCAGGATGCCCGCGAACACCTCTTCCAGCGTCGCCACGCTCATCCGATGCTCGTGCCCATCGTAGATCGTCTTGGTCGGCAGGTAATAACAATAGGTGCAATCCATATTGCACAGGGCGCCGACCGGCTTGATCATCACGGTGACGCGGCTTGGCTGAACAACGGCAAGTTCCATACCAACACTATATCACGCAGAAACCCCAAGAGGTCGAATGGCGTCTTTTGCGCAGCGCAAACCGTGAGTGCCAAAGCCCTAAGTGAAAGTCGACGCCCGGCATCCGGCCACCGCCACGCACTCCCGATCGGCATGCCAAGCACGTATTCCACTGCTTGCCACGACATGCATGAGGTATGGCCAAGTGAACTTGTTGCAAAATAATATGCCCCGGCAATAAGTGCTTGACTCATGCGTTTGCCTAGAGGTTAAAAAATCTGCAACAACTCCCCACGCCCGTGGGGGCTGCACACGAATGTGCAGCTGCCTCATGTTGCAAATAAGCCTCGAAAGGAAATCATCATGACCAATTGGGCCAAAGCTGTTACGTATCTCCACCGATTTGTCCAATTCGATCATGTCAGGATGACGAGGTATCGCGGCAGCTCCCGCCCGGGAAATGGCCCGCCTTCTTTTGGCTTGGAATTACTCGAACCCCGCCTCATGTTAAGCGGCGATGGCCTGCTGCCGACAGCGGAGTTGGCAAGCGCTGCCCCATCAGTCGCTGCGGTTGCGATCACGGTGGGCGATCCATCCAGTGAAGTGTCTTCCGAACATCTCGTCATGCACCTCCAGCTTGACGAGTCCGCGGGGGCGACGGCAACCG
>CAUYYV010000334.1:0-3702 GCA_963577075.1 Phycisphaerae bacterium | reverse complement strand
AGTTACGTCGGTTGCGTGCCCCTGCAACCACTTAAGGCGGTATTGTGAGGAAAGCAGATACTTGTGTACGAAATAGTAGAGATCGTGCCCCCGCAACCAACCTTTTCACGATATAGAATAGCTACTTCGCTCCCCAAGCCGGGAGCTTTTTTTGCGATGGAAAAATGGTGAAATCGCCAAACCATCACTTTCCGGGTTACCTTACGTCTGGCCCATGTTGTCGCTCAGCGCGCTCCCTTGGTCTTCCGGTATGTCGTCAAACGACGCGTAGTTCATCCGGTAAAGTCGGCTATACAAGCCGCCGACCGCCATGAGTTGGTCGTGTGTGCCGGTTTCAATGATCCGGCCATCTTGCAGCACGATGATCCGGTTGGCGTCGCGAATGGTGGCCAGTCGGTGGGCAATGACCAGGGCTGTGCGGTCTTGCAGTAGCGTGGTTAGCGCGCGTTGGATTTCCAGCTCGGTATGGCTGTCGACACTGGCGGTAGCCTCGTCCAGTATCAAAATCGGTGCATCGGTAACCAATGCCCGGGCGAAGCTCAGCAACTGGCGCTGTCCAACTGACAAGTTGACGCCGCCTTGGTCCAGCACGGTGTCGTAGCCGGCGGAGAGACGCATAATGAAATCATGCGCGCCGACCGCTTGCGCGGCCGTGATCACCGCGTCGCGTCCAGCCCCAATGTGGGCGTAGCGGATATTCTCAAAAATTGTGTCGGAAAACAGGAACGGTTCCTGTAACACCATGGCGATGTTTCGGCCAAGCGAACTTTGCTTGACATCGCGCACATCATGGCCGCCGATCCGCACCGCACCTTCCGACACGTCGTAGAACCGGTGGGCGAGCGCGGTAATGCTAGTTTTTCCCGACCCGGTCGGCCCGACCAACGCCACGGTTTCGCCCGGCGCTACTTGGAAGCTGACATCGTTCAACACAGGCTGGCCGGTAACATAGCCAAAAGTGACATGGTCGAACGTGATCGTGCCGTCGATTTGGTCCAAGGCCAGTGCGTCGGACTTGTCGGCGACCTCGGCCTTGACTTCCAGCACCTCGAAGATGCGCTGCCCGGCGGCCATGGCTCGCTGCATGATGCTATATTGGATGGTGAGCGAGCGGATCGGGTCAAAAAACCGTTGGACATAAAATAGAAACGCGACCATCACGCCGACGTCGAGTTCCTGGTCGAGCACAAGACCGCCGCCGAAGATCACGATGATCGCCATTGCCATCCCGGTCAGCCCGTCGACGATCGGGATCAGCACATTGGTGAATTTAGAGGCACGTAAATGAGCTTTCAGATTGTCGCTGGCCTTTTTGCCGAAAAGCGCGAAATTGACATTCTCGCGGCCTAATTCCTGCACCACCCGCACGCCGTGAATGCTTTCGGCCAGCGCGGCATTGGTGGTGCTTGAAGTTTCGCGCGTCTTGAGGAAAGCCTTGCGCGCCATCGGCAGCCAGACGATCCGCACGAGCAACAGCACCGGCACCACTGAGAGGGTCATTGCGCCGAGCCGAATGTCCAGACTCAGCAGCACGATTATGATGCCGATCAGCAGCACGAAATCGCCGATCGCGAATATCGAAGATTCCAGAAATTCCTGCAACGCATTGACGTCGCCCTGCAAGCGCGACATCAAGCGGCCGACCTCGGTCTTATCCATGAACGACAGCGAGACATATTGTAGATGGGCATACATTGCCCGGCGCAGGTCGAACAGCAAATGCCCGGCGACCCGCCCAACGATCGATTCCTGTACATGATTAGCGAAGTAATTGATGGTAATCACGGCACCGAAGATCATCAACATGATCAACAATAGACCACGCCCGTCCGGCCCTGGCACCAGCGCGTGGTCGATCACCATGCGGATCACCAAGGGGATGGCTAATTGCATCAAGGTAAACAATAGCACCGCACCGATCGCCACCGCGATGCGCCGGCGGTAGGGCCGCAGATAGACCAGAAAACGAGACACCACCCAGCTGTCGAATACGCGGCCGAATAGCTCCTCGTCCTGCGAGATTTGGCTGCCCACCACCGCTAGCGGCGGGCGCTGGTTTTCGGTGGCCGTGGAGAAGTCAGCGGGCATGATCCTACCTAAACTAAGTGACTCTCGTCCGCGTTGCTGTCGCTGGTTTGCAACTTATAAAGGCTGGCGTAGCGGCCGTTCCGCGCCATCAGTTGGTCATGACGCCCGCGCTCGATGATTTTGCCGTTGTCTAAAAAGACGATCTCGTCGGCGTGCATCAGCGAGCTCAAGCGGTGGGCGATGATGATCACCGCGCGTGTTTTTACGGCATCTTTGATCGCGGCGTTGATCCGTTGTTCGGTCGCGGCGTCGATTGCGGCGGTCGAATCGTCGAATACCAATACCGCGCCGCCGAGCAAAATGCTGCGAGCGATCGCCAGCCGTTGGCGTTGCCCACCGGACAACGACACGCCCCGTTCGCCAACCAAAGTTTGATAGTTATCCGGTAGCGACTCGATGTAACTATGTAGCTGGGCGGCGGCGGCCGAGCGTTCGATATCGCTGCGCCCGGCCCACGGGTTGCCGTATGCCAAATTGTGGTCGATTCCAGCAGTGAACAGGAACGGCTCTTGCTGTATGATGCCCACGGCCTGGCGCAGCGATGTCAGCGTGACGTCGCGAATATCCTGCCCGTCGATGGTAATCCGCCCGGCTTCGACGTCGTAATAACGCCCGATGAGGTGCGCGATGGTGGTTTTGCCGCTGCCTGGCGGGCCGACAATGCCGATGGTTTGGCCGGGTCGAACCTCCAAGTCGATGCCGCTCAACGTGCGCTGGTCGTCGGCCCATGCGGGGTAGCGAAAATCGACCGCTTCGAATCGCAGCACACCGTCGCTGATTTCTAACGGCCGGGCGTCCGGCGCGTCGGCAACCGACGGTTCCAGGTCGAGCACGTTGAGCAGTCGGCCTCCGCAGGTTGAAGCCCGGGCGATCGAGTTGATCATCCAGCCGATCTGGCGCACCGGCATTTGCAAAATGGTCATGAACGCCAGGAACTGTGCCAGTTGGCCCAGGCTGATCTCGCCGTCGATGGTCTTCAGCCCACCAATCCACAGCACCAGCCCCATCGCCACAAAATAAATAAACGTCATCTGCGTCGTTGAATGCACGAACAGCGCAATCCGTTCATGTGTCACCTTCAGTGCTCGATTCGACACTCGGTCGTAGCGCACCAGTTCGTAGGCTTGAGCGGCGAAAGCACGCACCACGCGGATTCCACTCAGATTTTCTTCCATCACCTGGGTCAATATCGACAGCTCGTCCTGCAATTGCATCCACGTGTCGCGCAATTTCAGTCGGGCGATCGAGGCGCGTACCCCCACGATCGGCACGAAGCTCAGTGCCACCAGGCCGAGCATGAGATCAATCTGGAACAGGATGACGGCGCCACCGAGGATCAGGATGCTCAATAACACAAACCGCAAAATGCCGGTGCTAGTCCACAGGCGCACCCCTTCGATATCCAGAATGCCGCGGGTAATCAGATCGCCACTATGGATCTTGTCGTGCCAGGAGAAGCTGAGCCGTTGCAACTGGCGGTAATAGGCCAGGCGCATATCATAGCCAATCAGTTGACCGACTGCCTCGCCCTGATAGTTCTGCATCATGGTGAACAGTCCGCGCAGCAGGCTGACGCCGATTAGCAATAACGCGGTTGCCATCAACGCATCTTCG
>CAUYYV010000333.1:0-3723 GCA_963577075.1 Phycisphaerae bacterium | reverse complement strand
TTCCTTCAGGCGCGGCTCCGCCATCAATCTCGGGCCCCGCCGCCTCGTCGGCCAGCGCCATGGCGGCGGCGATGAGCCGACGCACTGCAAACGGCTTCGACAAGACCTCGCAGATACCTGTAACCGACAACTCTTCCTCGCTTAACTTGTGTCCGCAAGCGGTCAGCATCAGGATGGGGATATGACTTGTCGCCGGCTCGGCCCTGAGCTTGACGCTCATCTCGTAGCCGCTGAGTACAGGCATCCGGAAATCAGTAATCACCACATCCGGTAAATACCGCGTTGCCAATTCGAAGCCCTGTTGACCATCATTGGCCGTCAGCACAGACACGCCGGCCTGCTTCAACTTGTGCGCCAGCAAGTGCGTCACATGCAACTCGTCATCGACGACGAGGAAAGTTTTTACCTGTGCTTTCATCGCAAAGATGCTCTCTCTCCGCACCGATGTCAATCCGCAATGACAGGCCATGCGACACGTCAATAAATTATATCGGTTCACCACGAGTCGCAGATGAGTCCCCCATACCCCGTGAGGAGAAGTTATCGGCTGCAATCCAAGCGATAACACGCGATCATGTTCCAATAATTCACCCCAAGACGTTGATGCCCAGCAGGCTCGACATGGCCGCGTGAGGCTCCGGAACAGTTCTCACAAATCGAACCGTGACCCCCCGCACCTTCGAACCCCTGTGCCGTTGTTGTCTTTCTCAGTTACGGCTTTCCCCGGGCTCGTCCCCTTCATCCTCGCCGTCTTGCTCGTCTTCTTCCCACTCGTCCTCGTCGGACGCCTCGACTTCCCCCTCATCTTCCTCGTTGTCTTCATGCTCTTCATCAATGTCCTGCTCTTTGCCGTCCTCCTCGTATTCATATTCGTCGTTGTCCGTATCGGGCTGTTCGATGGTATCCGGTGCGACGGTGTCGCCGCTGCCCTCGGTGGCGTCAGCCTCGGCTTGGGCGCGCAGCGCGCGCCATTCCTCGAGGCTCAACTGTACCTCACGCGCCTGCGATCCCTTGTAATCGCCGATGATGCCGGCGGCGGCAATCTGCTCGATCAACCGTGACGCCCGGCCGTACCCAATCGTCAGCCGGCGCTGCAGCAGCGACACGCTGCCGCGGCGGGTCTCGATGACGACCTCGACGGCTCGGTCAAACAGCGGGTCACGCTCCCCGTCGTCCTCGCACGGACCGGGCGATTTGATCTGCACCAGTTGTGGCTCGAAACTGGGCCCGGCCACCGTCTTGAGGAACCGAACGGTCCGGCGGATCTCCGTATCGTCCACCAGCGTGCCCTGGGCGCGTATCAGCTTGCTCGTCCGCGGTGACAGGTACAACATGTCGCCCTGACCCAGCAGCAGTTCGGCACCCTTGTGATCCAGTATGATCCGGCTGTCCATGCCCGATGCAACCTTGAACGCCACGCGGCAGGGCATATTCGACTTGATCAGGCCGGTGACCACATTCGCCTGTGGCCGCTGGGTCGCCAAGATCAGGTGCATCCCAATTGCACGCGACTTCTGGGCCAGGCGGACAATAAAACCCTCGACCTCCTTGGACGTCATCATCAGGTCCGCCAACTCGTCGACAACGAACACGATGTAGGGCAGCTTCCGGGGGATGCGCGCCTCTTCTTCTTCGTTGGACGGCTCGAACCGCTCTTTCAACTCCTCCCACGTCAGCTTGTTATAGCTTGCCAGGTCGCGCACGCCGGCCTCGGCGAGCATCTCGTACCGCTCGTCCATCTTCGTCGTGGCCCATTCGAGTATCGCCGCGGCCTTGTTCATCTCCGTCACGACCGGACACATCAGGTGCGGTATCTCGGCGAACATGCCCATCTCGACCATCTTCGGGTCGACCAGCACCAGCTTCAGTTCGTCGGGCCGACGCGTGAACAGAAACGACATGATGATGCTGTTGATGCACACACTCTTGCCCGACCCGGTGGTGCCGGCGATGAGCATGTGCGGCATGGCGGCCAGGTCGGCGATCAAGGGGTTGCCCGAGGCGTCCTTGCCCAGCCACATGGGCAACGTCATGCGGTTGGCCAGGTCGCTGCTGGCGGTCATCAACTCCTTGAGGCGGACCTTTTCCTTCTTGAGGTTGGGCACCTCGATGCCGACGGTGTCCTTGCCCGCCATGTTGGCCACGATGCGGATGTTGTGTGCCTTGAGTGACCTGGCGATATCGCTGGCGACGCTGTTGACCTGGGCGACCTTGGTCCCGGGCGCCAGCCTGACCTCGAAGAGCGTGATCACCGGGCCCGAGTCGATGCCGACCACTTCGCCGTCGATGCGGTACTGTTGCAGCGCGCCTTCGAGTTGCGCCGCATGGTCGCGAACGATGCGCTCCATATCGACGGTGAAGCTTGATTCGTGCTCCTCGAGCAGCGCGACCTCGGGGAACCGGTATCCGGACAGATCGACCGGCCGGGGCGGCGGCGTCTGGGCCGCGGCCTTGGGGGCAAAATTGATGGGCAACTGGCGAATCTTGGCGCGCAGCTGCTCGGGCGTGAATCGTTTTTTCACGCCAACGGAAATATCCGGCGCGTCTGCGACGTTCTCGTGCGAATCCGTGGGTGCATCTGCCTCGGGTTGTTCGTCCGGGTCGAATGACTCGGTCGCGCCGAGTCCGCCGGCGTCGGGGTCGATCACTTCGTCGTCATCGCTCGCGGTCTTGGCGACGAGTTTGCCGCTGGCCCGCAGCGGAATCTTGGTGACGGCGGCCGCCCCCTTGACGCCCGCACCGACGAAGCTGAAGCGCGGCAGTTTGCCGACCAGCACGGGCCTGGCAATGCGCACGTGCGTGCCGACGAACGCGCCGCCGCGGATCGCAAGCCGGCCCAAAACGGTCAGCGTCTGATCCATCGCCAGGATCGCACCGACCCAGAACCCGACCAGCAAGATGAGCAGCGTCCCGAGCATGCTGAACCGCACAATCAGTTCGCTGTTGATGAAGTTGGCGATCAGGCCGCCGGCGCCGACGGGGCTGCCGCCGTCGCGGGTCATCGTCACGCCGGCCAACGCGCTGGTGCCCAGGCACATCAGCACCAGCCCCACCGCGCGCAGCATCGGCTGCGTGATCGTGCGCCGCTGCGCCGTGACGACCAGCAGGGCGACACCGCCGGCCATGATGACCCACACGCCCGGGCCGAGCATGACGTACAACTCGTCCGCGGCGGCGGCGCCCACCGGGCCGACCAGGTTGTGCGTCTGCGCATTGTGCGGCGCGACGAATCGACCGGGCCAGTCGGCCGGGTCGTAACTGATCAGGGCCGCGGCCAACAAGAGCCACAGCCCCGCCGCCAGCGCCCAGATCAGGTACAGCCAGACACGCCGCTGATCGTCGCCCAAATCCTGCGAGGCCCGTGACTTGTCTGCCATGACGTGGTCGCCGCTTTCAGTTATCGGACACCGATGCAAGGATCGCGCCGTCGCAGCCGGTATCGGCAACCGCGAGCGGTTGTCGAGAAATTAATCGATAGTGGCCGGGAACTCAGAAGGGTGTCGAGTGCAGACGCTGACGATCGTAAAACCTCCCAATGTGATCGAAGATTGCTGACCGCGCCAACGCGCGGCCCGCAAACGGTTGTTCCGGAAACTTGGGAGTCGCATGCCGACCAGCGTCAACCCATAACGTGGTTTGACAGCGACGCGATTCAATGCGTGTGTCACGAGCGAGGATCAGTGGACAAGCCACTATCCCTGCAGATGCCGCAGGGCCGAGAGG
>CAUYYV010000332.1:0-3727 GCA_963577075.1 Phycisphaerae bacterium | reverse complement strand
CCGCTGCCCGGCGACCTCTAGGGCACCATCGAGTTATCGTAGACTCCCCCTTTCGCTGCGCATAGATGCCGGGGTGATGCCATCGTACACTCGACGCCCACGTCGTTGGTCATATTCCGGCGAGGGTATCAACGCCTGCGACTACGCTACTTGGGTGGCCAAGGTTGTCAGAATTCTGATAAAGGTAACCAGCCTGGAGAGATCTTTGGATTGAGCCGGACAAGGCATGAGTCGCCACGCATCAAGGCACTTGACACCCGATGATCGGTTCACCTCTCCGGGACGATTCAAGGGATCTTGCGCCGTAGGGTACTCGCTGCATTGGATGCTCGATCGGCATGGAACTATTACCAAATAGGGACAAACTTGTGTTTATGGAAACACCCCGTCGACCTGCGGCGGCACTGTCGGTCATCACGGTCACGCCGGGTGGCTACGAGACTTGCCGCAAATGCATCGGGTATCTGTGCAAGCAGACCACCAAAGAGAAGATCGAGTTGATCATCGCGGCTCCGTCTCGTGACGGGCTGGGGCTGCCGCAGCAGGATCTTGCCTGCTTCCACAGCCACCGGGTGCTGGAAGTCGGTCCGGTCGAGTCGACGGGCATGGCGTGGGCCCTGGCCGTCCACGCCGCAGAAGCGCCGGTTGTTGCGTATATCGAAGAGCACACGTATCCACGCCCGGATTGGGCGCAGGTCCTGATCGACACGCATCGCGACACCTCGTTGGCGGCGGTTGGTTTTGCGATGGGCAACGCCAACCCGCAGACGTTGACGAGTTGGGCTCACATGTATGGCCAGTTTGGCGTGGCCGTGGAGCCGACACCCTCGGGGCCGGCCCGCGCACTGGGTGGGCACCACGTTTCCTACCGAAGAGATGTCTTGCTGGGCTACGGAGGTCAGTTGCCGCGGATGCTCAGCAACGAATGCGCCCTGTTCATCGACCTTATTGAAAAGGGACACAAGCTTCATATGGCCGGTGATGCGGTTACGGATCACGTGCACATATCGCGTTTTGGAACGTACTGCCTGCTCGACTTTCTCGGCCAGCGTGGCTTCGCCGCTACCCGCGCCAACATCGGACGATGGTCGTTCCTGCGCCGAGTGTTTTATATCACGGCCTCGCCGCTGATCCCGTTGGTACGCATGCGCCGGATTCTGCGCGACATCTATCGCACTCGCCGAAATCGAAATCTTCTTCCGCAGGTGTTATTCGTGATTGCGCCCGTACTGGCCTGCGGCGCCGTCGGCGAGGCCGTGGGATACCTGCTGGGGGCTGGTCGTGGCGTAGATCGCCGCAGACTTCCTATCGAACTGAACCGCCAGGCCTATCTAAGCGAAAAGCTAGGCGAATAAATCACGGCAACGTGATGTCACCGGCTGCCCGTGGCATCAGGGTCTTGCGATCGGACCGAACCCGGCCGCCACCATGTGCCGTGTCACCATGCCATTGCTCATTACTTCGTTTCGAGCTTGTGCCTGACGTCAGTTTCAGCGTTTGAAGCCCGGCATGTTAATACGGAGTTCACTACTCAAACATTGTTTGTTTCGGAGGCGCTTGCCAGCAGCGGGCGCCCTCGTGGCGGGCGTTGTTGACATGGCAGCCCACGGGGCGCGCCAAGACAAGTTCGGCCGGCAGGGGTCGCAGCATTGGCGTCACCGCGGCCGGGTTCTGCTGCGCCGGGTCGAGCCAATGGTCGTAGTCATCCGGCCGAAGAATCACCGGCATGCGTGGGTGAATCTCGGCCAGCATCTCGTTGGCGTCGGTCGTCAGGATCGTCGCCGATTCGATCTCGCTGCCGTCGGGACCCTGCCAGCACTCCCAAAGCCCGGCGAACGCAAATAGAGTGTCATCGGCTAGCGTGACATGCATCGGCTGTTTCAGCCCACCCCGCTTCTGCCATTCGTAAAAACCATCGGCGGGCAATAGGCACCGGCGGTACTTGATCGCGGCGCGAAACGCCGGCTTTTCCGAAGCCGTTTCGCTGCGAGCGTTGATCATCCCCGCGCCGATGGAAACGTCCTTCGCCCAGCGTGGGATCAAACCCCAGGTGAAATGGCGCCATTGCGTCTTGCCCGTGTGGCTGGTAAGCGTCACCGCACCGATTGGTTGCGTGGGTGCGATGTTATAGCGCGGCGCCAGCTTCGGTGGGGCGTCGAGCTTGAATAGCGTCGCCACCTGATCGCCTTTTCGTGTCAGCGAATATCGTCCGCACATGCTCGTCTCTCGCGGATCACCGTGCCGTGCGTGTCTCCTGGTGACACGCCATTCTATGGATTGGCTTCGGCGTTCATCGCCATGCCTGCGACTGGAATCGTAAACCGCCGGACCTCCCACTGCATGCTTTTGGGTGATCCGGTTGCGATGTTTCTCGAATATCGCTTCGGATAGCCCAGCCGGTCATCAAACCGGGCCCTCAGGATAACGTACGACGCATTCGCGACGCCGAATGCCTGTTGCGGATCGGCGGCGTTGTCCAACTCGTCGCGAATCGTGTCGAACAGGCCTTCGACACTCCACCGTGGCCAGATGCGGCTCGCCGGTTCGGCCCCGCCCATGAACATGGCGATGACCTTCGAGTCGCGCACCTTGATCTGGTAGGTGGTCGCCTCGCTGCTGGTGACCACGAACAACTCCATGTCATACGCCGCGGGGCCAGCCTGTTGCCAAAGATTGCGTGCGGCCTTGAGCGCCGTTTCGGTCAGCAGTTGGTCCGAGCCACGCGCGGCCCACAGGGCGATCGCCACCGCGACCACCGCAATCGCCAAGATTATCCAGCCGCGCCTTGAGTGTTTCTCGGGCTGTGCGTCGGGCATGAATCGGGGCGACTGGATTCGAACCAGCGATCTCTTGACCCCCAGCGACATTTGGCTGATCAAAGAATGACTGTAACCTCTTGATTTGCAGCATACTCACGTCAATTCGCCTTTGCAAGTCTTCCGCCCAATTTGATACGTTTTCAGCCCATTTCGTATCAGTGATACGCTGACTCGGCGCGGCCCGCCCGGGCATTATCGTGACCCGGAAACCCCGCGTACGAAACCGTCGCCTCCGCACCATTCAAAATTCATCGCGAGGACTCCGGTTGATTTAAGCCACAGTTGCGCAAAACACGCAACAGAAGTGTCGAGAACAAAAAACCAGACCAGACCGCGAGCGCAGTCGCCGCTTTAATCGCCCGATTACAGCGACGAGAACGCCCGTTGCGGGCGTTCGGTTGAAGGTGTGACCTTACACGGATCCCGTTGGCGCCGAGTCCATGAGCGATCCCTGACGGCGTCGCCGGCGTGGAGTTCTTTTTCAGGGCGAGGACTCGGTTCGTTTCGTCGCATTCGACTTGAAAGGTCGAGAGAGAAAAAAAGATTCTTTTTGACTGCGCATTATCAAGACTTGGTGAGACTTGGTGAGACTTGGTGCAGATCGTGGCTTATCATCGTGCATGTAAACTGCGGGTTCCTGCCCAACTGTTACCGCATCATTCTCAAATCAACGGTGGGAAAAACCGGCGCGAGATTAGGACAGCCGAGCGCCGTACCATGCGGGGTGTGCCGACCGGCGAGGTTCTGCTCGCATATTCCCAAATCCGGGCAACGTCCTAACTGACGACCCGGTGCTGACGCACTACCGCGGCCGCCTGCTCGGTCAGGGCGAATTGCCAGCCGCCGGTCAATCCACCATGATGGTGCTCGAGGCGTTGCTGCGACTGCGCCAGGCCGCGTGTCACCCC
>CAUYYV010000331.1:0-3731 GCA_963577075.1 Phycisphaerae bacterium | reverse complement strand
AACCGGCTCCGCCCGCGGGTGGGGCCGGTTTTTTATGAAGAACCGAAGGCCGGTATCATCAGCCCTGCCCTTTGGGGAGCAGGGCTGGTGATGAAAACCACCGCAGTGCGTGATTCGATTGATCAATCCGGGCGTATCAGGAGCATCACCATGGCCAGTTCGCAACACAAGCAGACCAACAAGTACGTCGAGCAGATCAGCCGTGATGGATATTGCGTCGTCGAGGGTGTGATCGGCGCAGACGATCTCGACCGGGTGCGCGAGGATGTGGTTAGTGTGACGCACACGGACAAGCGTTACCGGCCTGACCTGGGCGGCGTGGTCGCGGCGCAGGACCTGATCAACAGTTCGGAGGGCTTCGTGCCGTTTCTGATAAGTCCGCCGTTGCTCGCGGTGATCAAGGCACTGCTCGGACCGCACCCGCGGATCAACTCCTCCACCGCACTGGTCACCTATCCGGGCAACGAATCGGGTGACTGGCACACCGATTGGCCTTACAACCCCAAGGTGCCCGATCACCTGCCCACGCCCTACCCGGACATGACGATGCACCTGTCGACGTTGTGGATGCTCACGCCTTTCAACACTGAGACCGGTGGCACGCGTATCATCCCGGCCAGTCATCGCTGGGGCGACAGCCCGGACCATCGCGCGGGTTTCGACCCGTTTTCGCCGCACGACGACGAGGTGCAGATCGAGGGCGAGGCTGGCAGCGCCCTGGTCATGGACACGCGGTGCTGGCACGCGGTCGCGCCCAACCGCAGCGGCGAACGGCGCGTCACCATCGTGGCCCGCTACATGCCCTGGTGGCTCAACAGTAACCCGCAGATCAACGGCACGCCCGAGCGGATGAGCATGATGGGCGAAAAAGGTCGAACCGGCGGGTTCACACGCGTCAAGGCCGAGGTTTTCGCGGCCCTGCCGGACGACATAAAATCACTGTTTGTCAACAACGTCGAGAGTGAGGAGCCTTTACATGCGTGACGCGATTACCTGGGACGCCGATTTGCGTGCCGTGCTCGAGCACTGGGTGTGTTACCTGCGCCAACCGGGCGCGCAGACTGACCACGGCGCCGTGGGCGTATTCCACGTGCGTCACTGTCCGGCGGGGGAGGGGCACTTGGCCCTGGTGGCGATCGAGGATCGGTTCGAGGCGATCTGCACCGATAACCCGGCCGTCGCCGAGTACGTGCTCAACATGATGGTGCGAGGCCGGTCGCCGCGCTGGGACCGACCGATGCCCACGGTCAGCGCCCGGTTTCAATTCAGCGGCGACATCCGCACGTCGCCGACATGGACGATCGTGATGCCCGATCATGAACTGGTCATCAACTGGCAGGCGATAGGCCCGCCCGTCGTCGCTTATCGCAGCGACCCACAGGTCGCGGCGCGGCGATGCTCGGCCACCGTGCTGTTCTTTGCCGACCGCGCGGCGATCACCTTCGACGGACAGCCGGTCGAGGGTCAACCGTTTACCACCGATATCTGGCAAGACAGCATCGGCGAAGACCGCAGTTCCTGCTGCTTCGCGCTGGCCGAAACATTCATCACACCCAAGAGCTGATTGTTGATTGTGTATAATTAAGTGCCGCAGCGATTGTTTGACGAGGGTCAAGATGACCAACGCGAACGATCGAATGCGCACCTGCTCCGTTACCTGTAAAATACATGATTGACAGACCTGTTACGAGTGCGATACGAGGCCAATCAATGTCATCGTGCCCACTGATCGAAGGCTTTGGCGAACCGGTGGAAGGCCACTCTAAGTTGCTGGAAGGGCCGCAGTGGATCGAACGCGCCGCATGGCGCCGCTGGTTCCGCAGGGCGTGGTTGATCGAGATGCGTAAAGACATGCTTGTCGCCTGGCGAACCCCAACATGGCCCAACAACATGGCCAAGGCACAGCACGCCATACTTGTCTGGGACATGGGGTTGGGAAGTTTCTCGTCATTGCCGCAGCCCACGGGTCAGTTCGACATCGAGGTCAATGGTCACCATGTCATTTCCATCTGCGATCAGCCGGGCAATCGCCTGTGGCAGAAAGGAGACTGCCGATTCTATTACGAGATCAAGCGCCATGATGACAAGGCCACCTATGGCCTGGGGTATCTGATGGTGCCGGCATCCCTGCTTTGCGATTCACATCAAGCAACCGTGAGGGTAACGGCGTCCGATTGTGACTCTGAAAAATGGTTCATGGTCTGTGAGTATGGCGAAGGATGTCTGGCAAAAGGCGTCTCGTTTTGCGAGCCCAACGCGGCGGCAGCGTTTGTGGATGACGGCGCGCAAAAGATCACGGCCGGGTACGAGCGACAGACCGACGGCCCTTACAGCCTGTATTGGGGCGACCTGCACGTCCACAGCAGCATGGCCAACTACATCGACGCAACACCGGGAGAAGATTACGAGTACGCCCGGTACGTGTCGAACCTGGATTTCATCGCCATCACCGACCAGGAGCACTTTCTGACCGAGGAGATGTTCGCACACGCCAGCGAACTGGCCAACAATCACAACGATCCCGACCGGTTCGTGGCCTTCGTCGCGTACGAGTGGAGTTCACGGCGGTACGGGCATCGCAACGTGATATTTCGTGGCGACAGGGGCGTGCTCGTTCGCCGGCACGACGTTGAACGGCCTTACGATCCTCCCTACCCGCGCGAGCGAGCCGATTCATTCGACTTGTTGCGCTGCGGCCTCGAACGATTCGGCGAACCGTGCATGCTCCTACCGCACCACCCGGCCATGACGTCCATGGGCGCATTTGATTGGTCGCACTTCGACACCCAGCGGGATTGCGCGGTCGAGATCTATTCGTTGTGGGGAAGCTCCGAGCACAGGTCCGCACCCGGCCGCTCGATCCGAAATGACGAGCGACCGGGCAGTTTCGTGCACGATGCCCTGGCCCGCGGTTATCGTCTGGGCGTTATCGCGTCGGGCGAGTCGGGCGACGGTCACCCGGGCAACTCACAATGGCGGCACGGCTACGCACACAAGGCGGGGATCGCGCTGAGTCCGCTCGGCGGAGGGCTGGCGGCCGTGTGGGCCGAGCGGTTGACCCGTGCCGACATTTTTGATGCGCTGCGGGCGCGGCGATGTTACGGCACCACCAGTTCGAGGATCAAACTCCGGTTCAAGGCCAACGACCACTGGATGGGCACTGACATCCCGGTGAGTGAGGATCAACTAAAGGCCGGCCTGCCCATCGAGATGGAGATCGACGTGGCGGGCGAAAGCGACATCGATGCCATTCATCTGTTCCGCAACGGGCAGATCGTTCACTGCATGCCCGGCTTCGGGCCCTCCTTGTCGCGCCGGCATCGCGAGACCCTGCAACTCGACGACTGCACGTACCTTTCGGCCGAGCGGTTCGCGTATTACTATGTTCGCGTCATCATGAAGGACGGTCACATGGCTTGGTCGTCGCCCGTGTGGTTCTCCGTCAGATCGTAACCGGCCAAGAGCCCGACATGCTCGATACCGCCAAACAATCTGAAGCGTTGCACGACGATTTCAGGCAATATCAGCAGGCATACTTTGACGGGTGCAAGCAACGATTTGCCCAGCTCGATACGGTCGTTGCCAAATGGGAGTGTGAAGATCTCATCGCCGGTTTCAGCGATTGTGACTTTCGGCTCATTCTTGATTCGACCGTCGGCGCCCACGATTTGAGCGTACTGGACGAGGCAATCGGTGCGGTGCACACCAGTCTCTGCCGAGATCATCCGCAC
>CAUYYV010000330.1:0-3732 GCA_963577075.1 Phycisphaerae bacterium | reverse complement strand
CAAAAAACTACCCTGGCGTGGATTGTAGCGGTATCGCAACTCACCGCGAAGTCGGATAAAATACCATGCATGGCAGAAGCGCATCCGGTCATAGGCGAACTACGCCAAGTCGTCGGCGACGACGGCGTGCTCAGCAATCGCGATGAACTGTTGGTCTACGAGTGCGATGGCTTCCCGATCGCCAAGGGCATGCCCATCGCCGTGGTGTTCCCGACACAGACCGAACAGGTATGCGCGTGCATGAAAACGCTGAACCGCCATGACCTGCAAATCGTGCCACGCGGCAGCGGCACGGGGCTGACCGGCGGGTGCGTCGTGTTCGGCGAGGGCGTGCTGGTATCGACCAGTCGAATGAAGGGCATCGAGTCGATCGACTTTCAGAACAGGGTGGCGGTCGTGCAAGCGGGTGTGCCCAACCTGTCACTATCAGAGGCGATGACCGGCTCCGGCTGGCGGTTCTCGCCCGACCCATCCAGCCAGCGGGCCTCGACGATCGGCGGCAACTGCTCGACCAATGCCGGCGGCATCAACACTCTCAAACACGGCGTAACCTGCAACCATATCCTCGGCCTTGAGCTCGTGTTGGCCGACGGCACGATCATGACCACGCGCGCGGACAACCTGTACGATGGCATCGGCCCAGACCTGCCCGCCCTGGTCTGCGGCAGCGAGGGGACGTTTGGCATCATCACGCGAATCTGGTGCCGGATCGTGCCCAACCCGCTGCACTTCCGCACCGTGTACGCCGTGTTCGATTCGACTCGCAATGCCTGCAAGACGGTCGTGGACGTGATCGCCTCAGGCATCGTGCCCACGTCGATGGAGATGATGGACAGCGGGATGATCCAAGCCGTCGAAGCCGCCTTCCATTTCGGATTTCCACAGGACGCGGGGGCGATGCTGCTGCTCGAGATCGACGGCATCGACGACGTACTCGACGAACAACTCGAAGAAATACTTCAGATCGCCCGGTCGAACAACGCCAATGACGTGCAGCAATGCTCCGATCCGATCCGGCGGGCCGAGCTATGGTCCGCCCGCAAAAAGGCGTTCGGATCGGTTGGCCGAATCAGCCACAGCTACTGCACGCAGGACGCATGTATCCCACGCTCGATGCTGCCTGATGCCATGGAGCGTGTTGCACAGCTGGGCGAAAAATATCAACTGAAGATCACCAACGTGTTCCACGCCGGCGATGGTAACATCCACCCCATCCTGCTGTTTGACGAGGACGATCCCGAGCAGGTACAACGCGTGCTGCGCCTGAGCGAGGAGATCCTCGAGTATTGCGTGGATATCGGCGGTACGATCACCGGCGAGCACGGTGTCGGCGTCGAAAAACTGCACCTGATGCAAAAAATGTTCAACTCGGACACGCTCGATCTGTTCCTGGAGATCAAGAAAACATTTGATCCGGATCAACGCATCAACGACTCGAAGCTGGTGCCCAGCGACAAGACGAGCATCAAGCTGCTTGAACCCATAGGCGCCAACTCACCCGGAGGTGCTTTTGCGTAGCCGCCACCGTTACGCGCTTCTTTGACTGTCATGTCCGACACGACCACCGCCAACCCGACTGTCGAAATCGACAACCCTGCCACCCTAGTCGAGCTGGTGCGCGACTGTGAATCAAGGGAAACGGCGATCGTGGACTACGGGATCGCCCACGGCGGGCTGGGCTATCCGCCGCCGGCCGAGCACGTCCGGCTGGTACAACACGGCTCGGTAATCGAACATTACGAGCGTGACCTGACCGTTCGCGCAGCCGCCGGCACGACGATGGGCAAGTTGCAAGAGACGCTGCAACCGCACAACCAGTTTCTTCCCATCGACGCCGACGACGACCTGACACTCGGCGAAGTGATCAACCACAACATGTACGGCCCGCTGCGCGTCGCATACGGTTCGACGCGCGAGTTGATACTGGGCCTGCGATTTGTCGACGGGCGTGGCCGCGACATTCACGTCGGCGGGCGCACTGTCAAGAATGTCGCCGGATACGACATGAGCAGGTTCATGGTCGGTAGCCTCGGCGAAATGGGACCTGTCTACGAGGCGACGCTTCGCACCTGCGCGATACCGTCGCAGGCGATCGGCGTCGAACTATCGATCAACAATCCGGATGAACTGGACAGTATCTTGCCTGACTGGTTGCTGACCGATGCGGCGCCGGGCGCGATGACCATGATCCGAAGCGACAGCGGCTGGCAATTGCACTTTGGTTACTTCGGCACGAGCAGAAGCTGTGAGGTTCAATTAACAAGCCTCGAAACACGCTTGCGATCGGATGAAAATCTCGACATCGTCACCAGGAGCAGGCATGCGCTGCCAGAGCATCTCGATCAGACGGCAGGTCGCCGCGCCTGGCGCCGCGAGGATGCCGCGGTCGTCAAGGTCATCGTGCCGCCGGCCCACACGGGCAGGGCATGCAACGCTCTTGCCAACGGGTTTGCGGACACCAGTTCGCTGCGGATCGAAGCGTTGCCGGTACACGGTTGCATCTTTGCAGGCGGCCGGCTCGACGCGACCCAAGCACAAGCACTCGACAAACTGATCAATGGGACAATCGATCCGGTCGGAGGCCTGCGTACCTGGGTCAATCGGCCGAACGGCGCCAAGTCGATCGAACCGTTCGCCCCACCGCAACTCGACAGGCCGATGCTCGACCGGCTCAAACGAACCCTCGACCCGAAATACCTGTTCAACCCGGGCAGATTCCTCGCCCGCCCGGAGACCGATCCGTGACCCAGGCTGTTGACTCGACATCACCGCGTGTTATTTCCGGGCTGGGGCTGGCCTCACCCGGCGACCAGCCAGGTGCCACGCCGGCGATCCTGCAACTGGACAAGCGTACTTACGATCGCGCGCTCGACTGCGTTCACTGCGGCCTGTGTCTACCGGCGTGCCCGACTTACACACAAAACGGGCTCGAAGCTGATTCGCCACGAGGCCGAATCTACCTGATGAAAGGCCTTGCCGACGGCAAGATCGAGCTGACGGATCCAGTCGTAAAACACCTCGATCTCTGCCTCGACTGCCGCGCCTGCGAGACGGCATGTCCATCCGGCGTGGTGTACCACGAACTGATCGAGCAAACGCGAATCCAGCTTGCCATCTCGCGCAAGCAAGGGCTGGTCGACGCCATCGTCAACGCGGTGTTCTTCAACGTGTTCGCCTATCCCAATCGCGTAAAGCTGGCCATGCTGCCGGCGCGGCTGCTGCAGAAGCTGGGATTGTGGCAAGCCCTGTCCGGCGGATTGCTCAGCCGGTTGTTGCCCGCGCAGCTCAAGAAGATGCAGCAGATGCTGCCGGTCGACGGGCCGGTCTGGGAATCATCGCTCGACCCGTTCTATCCCGCCAAAGCGCCGGACGGCTCAAAGAAGGCTACTGTCGGCCTTTTGACCGGTTGCATCGGCAGCGTCCTGTTCCAGCACGTCAATCGCCAGACGGTTCGCCTGCTGCAACACGCCGGCTGCGACGTGTATGTACACCGTGAGCAGAACTGCTGCGGCGCAATCCACCATCATGGCGGGCGGTTGCACGACGCCGAGGCATTCGCCCGTACCAATATCGACGTGTTTCTTTCCGACCCACCGGGTGTCGATTTCATCGTCAACAACATCGCCGGCTGCGGTGCCATGCTCAAGGATTACCCGCACCTGCTGCGTGACGATCCCGGCTACGCGCAAAAATCCCAACAGTTTGCCGGGCGTGTACGCGACATCAGCGAGT
>CAUYYV010000329.1:0-3734 GCA_963577075.1 Phycisphaerae bacterium | reverse complement strand
TTTGCCAATGCCGTCCGCGAACAGGGCAAGCAACGCTTGGCGGAAAAGACCCCGAGCAACTGCCTTCGGCTCGGCTTCGTCGAGAAGGTGCTGCCCGATTGCAAGTTCCTGCACACGATTCGCAACGGAATGGACTCGGTGCTGGCCATGCACGACTTCTGGCAGAACAAGTCGCAGGTCTTTCAGCCGGGCAAGATGGGCGAGCGTTTGCACGAGTTCAAGCTACGCCAAGCACCTTATTACGCCAAAGAGGTCATGCGTCGACTGATGCCCAAGCGAGTCACAGGCCCCAATCTGTGGGGGCCCCGAATCCCTGGCCTTGAAAAGATGCGGCGGGAAATGGACACGCTGGAAATCTGCTGTCTCCAGTGGCGCATGTGTGTGGAGCTTGCTTGCCAGCACGGGCGATCGCTGCCGTCGGATAGGTACATGGAATACAAGATCGAGCAGATGACACCGGATCTGTACGACTCGATTCTGTCGTTTTGCGAACTGGATGACTGCGCACAGATGCGTCAGTATTTCCTGGGCCATTACAAGCCCGACAAACCGGGCGCCCGCAGTCGGGAGGCCGATCCCGCCGATCTCGAGCGGATCCGTCGATGGATCGAACCCACCTTGCAGTGGCTCGGCTACGCGTAATCTCGGCAGGGCTTACGGCTGCGTTGGCGCATCGTCATGTGCCTGCCCCCCCCCCCCGTTCTGGTGGCCTGCGCCTTTCAGGATGCTGTGCTGGTAAGTCGTTCGGCCGTTGCGATGAAAGTTTACCGTCGCTTCGTCGTTCGGACCCTTGAGGTTGAATGAATCAGGATCGAGTGGAGCGAAGAACATGCATCCGGTCATCGTCAATGTGGCGGGTTTCTGTTTTGTGCCACGTAACTCGGCGATGCGCATGGGATTGGCGAACGTGCTGCCGATCACGTTGACGTGGTTGCCCGGGCCGATCAGCAGATCGTGAAGCGGCTTGTCGAGTTGATTGCCGGTCATCGTCGAGGCGTATCCAATGATATTGACGACGCTGTTCCACTTGGCCATGGCTTTGACCAGCCGGTAATTATTGGTTCGTGCTTCATTGCGCACGTTGATCAGGGTGGCGGCAACGCCCACGTTAACCGCCCCGTTGTTGACCTGGAGGAACGTGCCGATCCCACCGGTCTGGGCGCCGTTGACCAGCAGCAGGCCGCCGCGGTCGAGTTGCCATACGGTATCGGTCCAGTAGGCCCACAGCGCTTCGCAGGTAAAATTCATAGCCTGCTCGGTCCGCACCCAGAACCCGATGCCGCAATGGTCAACCTTGACCTGGTAGAATCGGCTGTTGTCGCAGTTGGTCTCGTGCGGCGTGGCGCCGAACATCACACCAACCGCCGCGTGGGCCAGCTTGCAGCGGGTCATGATCAGGTTGCCGGTCGCGTGCCCTTTTTGTGATCGCAGCACGATCAGCCTGGTGCCCTGTTTTTTCCCCCCGCCGTGGAGTGTCAGGTCCTGAAAATCGATCCAGTTGGCGCCCTGGAGGTGAAACATCACGCCTTGTTTCCTGCCGGTCCATTGGAGTGTAGCCCCTTTGCGCGGACCGGTGATGCGCATGCGCTTATGCCCGGCATCAAGGTAGATAGTCTTACTGATCTGCCAGTCACCGCGGGGGATGTGTATCTCATCGGGCTGATACGTCAGGGCCGTGACCAGATCGAACGTGATGTCCTTGCCCGGCGGATTCAGGTGGACGACAGCGGTGCGCCTCTGAGGGCGGGCGCGTTGCCGGGCTTGGTGCTTGGGTTGAGCGGGGGCCTGAGTCACCACCCAACTCACCGCAAGAGCGAATGCGACTACCGTAAGGACAGAAAAAGAAGATTTGTTCATCATCGGTTCTCCTGCATCATTGGCCATGGTGATCGTGCCGGCCGGCCGGCTTGATTTACTCTGTACCATCCGGATGGATGGTATGATTTATGATTCTCGTCGGCCAGCCGAAGTTGCCGTTTTTTATTTGGTTTTGATGGATGTCGGATTCTCGAACAAACGCCGGAATGTCCCGTGAAACGACTAGGTCGCCCGCGGGGATGCACCGGCCGATCAACCATGACGTGGTTGCGCCGCACAGCGAGAATGACGATCTGTCGTTCGAGCAATTAGCCAAGACCTATAGTTACGATCTCATCTCGGCACGCCGCCGTATCTTCGTGCGTTTGGTCCTGAAGGAGATCGCAAAACGAGCGGATCCGGTAAGCGTATTGGATATCGGTTGCGGTGGCGGGATGGGCATGGATGCCGGTCGCGATGAGTACGTCCGCGCTATCGCCCGGGAGGCCGGCACGATGTATGGCGTCGAGCCCGACGAGTCGGTTACGCCGTTGCCCGGTGTGTTTGATCATTATCAACATGCTTTGCTTGAAACTGCCGACCTGGCACCTCAGTCGATTGACGTTGCCTACTCGTTTATGGTGATGGAGCATGTTGCCGATCCGACCTCTTTTTTCCAGGCCGTGTATCGCGTGCTCAAGCCCGGTGGCAGCTACATTTTCATCACGCCCAACGGCAGGCACTTCTTCACGCGAGTATCGAAGGCGTTGCACCTGTTGCGCGTTGATGAATGGATGCTGCGCGTGTTGCGCCGCCGACAGGCGGACGACTATCATTATCCTGTTCAATATAAATGTCAGACCCCTTCGGCAATTGATGATGTTCTGAAGGGGATCGGCCCCGCGTCGACCGACTACGTGTTTGTGGAGAATCGTGGTTTGACAGGCTATTTCCCCGGCCCGTTGAGGCCGGTGCTTTGGCTGCTCGTGCTCAAGCGGAAATGGTGGCATAACCCCAACTGCCTGCTCAACCTGATCGGCCGGATTACGAAGCCCGGTTAACCGCCTTGATCGGGTGTACGGATCATCTGATTCAGACCGACAGCGGCGCGGTCGCCACGTCTTTTTCATTCAAACCCAGCACCGCTGCGCAGGTATCAAACCGGTAGCGGTCCAGCAGCATCTTGAGTTTCCGCCTGGTCGTGCCCAGTCCGACGTAACACTTGAACCGCCGGTGCAACGGCATCGGCACGCGCGGGCACTCGGGTGCGAAATCACGAGGATGCAGGTAGACCACGACCGGCATGCCGTTGCGATTGAAGCGATTGAATCCGTAACGGATCAATGCACCGGGCAGCAGCCTCAAATATCCACCGCCGCTAAACGGCAGGCGCAGCGGTCCATGCCGCAGCACGCTCATGGGCAGTTCGGGCATCGGTCGCCCGGATGGCGCCTTGGTGAAGGCGTGAGCCTCTTGCGGACAGGGATAGCCGCCTTGGCCACGCGGTGCGGGAAACAGGCTCGCGTCATACACGATCCCCACCTCGTGCATCACATCAAAGGCCCATTCGGCGCCCGGCGTGACCGAGAAACTCGGGGCACGAAAACCGAGAACCGCTCGCCCGGATTGTTGCTCGATGATATTGATCGATCGTTTCAGGTCCTCGCGAAACTCATCACGCCCTAGCAGATCGACCCGTCGATGCCAATAGGAATGCGTGCCCAACTCATGGCCGCTGTCGGCGATCAATTTCGTCAGGTGAGGGTACCGCTCGGCAACCCATCCGAGCATGAAAAATGTTGCGTGTATGCCCGCCGCACTGACCGTATCGACGATCCAGCGCGTGTGTTGCTCGACCAGCGACGGTAGCTTTGGCCATTGGTTCGTGTCCGATACCGCGTCGACTTCAACTAGGTGGAACCAGTCCTCGATGTCGA
>CAUYYV010000328.1:0-3744 GCA_963577075.1 Phycisphaerae bacterium | reverse complement strand
TATCATTGGGCCCCAGGTCCCCGCGGGTCAAGCCGCGCGTCACCCGGCGACGACCGCTACAATTGCCTGCGGAGACCGATGCCTTGAAAATTGCGCTGGCGCAACTGAATCCGACGATCGGCGACATCGAAGGCAACACGGCGTTGATCCGCACGGCGATCGACCAAGCCGGCCGTCGGGGCGCCAAACTCGTTGTGACGCCGGAGTTGTCGATCATCGGGTATCCGCCCAAGGACCTGCTGCTCAAGCCAGCGGTTATTGATCATTGCACCGAGGCAGTTGATCACCTGGCCGCCGAGTGCACCGGTATAGCCGCTATTATCGGCTATCCGTGCCCATCGGATCAGCCGGACGGCAGACTTCTTTACAACGCCGCCGCCTTCTGCCGCGACGGCCGGGTGGTGCACCGTCATGTCAAGAGCCTGCTGCCCACCTACGACGTTTTCGACGAGACGCGGTATTTCGAGCCAGCGCGTGGTGCACAGGAACACCAGCCCATCGAGTGGGATGGGCGGCGCCTCGGCGTAACCATCTGCGAAGACCTGTGGAACGACCGTGATCTGCTGCCGCGGCAGCTCTACCACCATGACCCGCTTCAGGACCTGGTCGATGCCGGCGCGCAGTTGATCGTCAATTGCTCGGCCTCGCCGTTTGTGGTGGAAAAGCCCTCGTTTCGCCTCGAACTGTTCGCCGCCGCGGCCCGACGCCACCAACTGCCAATCATTTACTGCAACCAGGTCGGCGGCAATGACGAGTTGGTCTTCGACGGCAACAGCTTCGTGCTCAACCCCGACGGCCACGTTGTCGCTCACGCCCGCGCATTCGAGCCGGATCTGCTCATGGTTGACCTCGAACACGCTCAGCCGGTGCACCCGCCGCGACCGGCCTCGATTGATTCGGTGTACCACGCGTTGGTGCTGGGCCTGCGAGATTACTGTCACAAGTGCGGGTTCAAGTCAATCGTGGTGGGACTGTCGGGCGGGATCGATTCAGCCGTAACCGGCGCGCTGGCCGTCGCCGCCCTGGGCGCCAATCGGGTGCGCGGCGTGGCGATGCCATCGCGGCACAGTTCATCCGGCTCGGTCGATGACGCCCGTACACTGGCCCAAAATATGGGCATCGAGTTTTACACCGTCCCGATCGCCGAGCCGCACGACGCCTTCGAGGCGCTGCTGGCGCCGCATTTTGAGGGCCGACCGCCCGACGTCACCGAGGAGAACGTACAGTCGCGTATCCGCGGCGTAATCCTCATGGCCTTCAGTAACAAGTTCGGGTCATTGCTGGTGACCACGGGCAACAAGAGCGAGTTAGCCGTCGGATACTGCACGCTATACGGCGACATGGCCGGCGGTTTGGCGATCCTCAGCGACGTACCCAAGACCATGGTCTGGCAACTCGCCAAGTGGATCAACACGGCCGAAGCCTCGCCGCTGCGCCAAGGCCACGGGCGGGCTGTCATTCCTGAAAGCTCGATACTCAAACCACCCAGTGCCGAACTGAGACCGGATCAGACCGATCAGGATTCGCTGCCGTCTTACGAGTTGCTCGATCAGATCATCGAAAGATACGTCGAGCGGGAGCAGTCGGCCCGGACGATCATCGAACAGATGCCGGACGCACCGACCGACACCGTGCTGCGCGTCGCACACCTGATCGATCTAAACGAGTACAAGCGCAAGCAGTCAGCGCCGGGGATCAAAGTGACCGGCCGGGCGTTCGGATTCGGCAGGCGCATGCCCATCGCCCAGCGCTATGACAGCGGCCGCGCTGCCGCCCAACCCGTTGCCGATAAGTAGTCACACCAACCCAGCGGCACCCGCCGACGCGGTGTCAGAGCCTGGCCGACTTGCCCAACGGTGCCGCCCGGCCCCGCGGTGCTGCGGCGCAACACCGGCAATACCGGGGAAGCCGCCCATGAGACAGGAAAACTACTCGTAGCCGTGCTCGCCCACGCTGCGCGAGAAGCAGGTGGGATCGTTGGTCTGCCATAGTTGATATCGTGGTCACACTCAGTTGGCGCTCACCGGTTCGCCGTTGCGCAGGATGCGCAGGCTGATCGGCAACTCGAAATGCATGTCTTCTTCGACGATGTGGCTTTCCTCGACCTTGCCGCCTTGTGTCTGCACCAGACGATCAATGATCTCCTGCACCAGGTGCTCGGGCGCCGAAGCGCCGGCGGTGACAAGCACGCTGTCGACGCCATGAAACCAGTGGTCGTCCAGTTCATCCTGATCGTCGACCAGGTAGGCGGGTGTGCCGCTGGTCTCGCTTATCTCGGTCAGCCGCACGGAGTTGGAGCTGTTTTTCGACCCGACGACCAGCACGAGGTCTACCCCGACGGCCAGTTGACGCACTGCTTGCTGGCGGTTGGTCGTCGCGTAACAGATATCGTCGCTGGGCGGCTCTTTGATTTGCGGGTACCGCTTCTTGAGCGCGTCGATGATCACCATGGCATCATCCATGCTCAGCGTCGTCTGGGTCAGGTACACCAGCCGATCGTCACCGGCAAACGGCAATCTTTCGACATCTTGGACCGACTCGACAATCGTGATCGCATCGGGCACCTCGCCGACGGTGCCCACCACCTCGTCGTGCCCAGCGTGCCCGATCAGCAGGATATTGAACCCCTGCCGCGCGTAGCGGATCGCCTCCATGTGAACCTTGGTCACCAGCGGGCAGGTGGCGTCGATCATGGCGCAGCCTCGTTGCTTGGCCTGCCGGCGCACCTCCGGGCTGACGCCGTGGGCGCTGAACACTATCGTCTGGTCCGCCGGCACGTCATCGATGCCATCGACAAAGATGACGCCCTGTTTGACAAACTCCTTGACCACGTGGCGATTGTGCACGATTTCGTGGTAGACGTAGAGCGGCGAGCCGACGATCTTGAGCACCTCCTCAACGCACTGGATAGCCATGTTAACCCCGGCACAAAACCCGCGGGGATTGGCAAGAAGAATTTTCATGCCGCTCATATTAGCTCAGCAACCGGCCGGCGGCCAGCACGACGAAGGATAATCCCCTGACTCTATATCGCCACACCAAGACAAAAGGGCCTGTCAATGCACCTGTGGCCGGTCAGTCGCAACGCACGGCCCAACGGTTGCTGGTGCTCGGCTGGGCGACGATCATGCCGGCTTGGCCGCTGCGCGACGCGTCACACGAGAACACCACAAGCCGCCAACACCGTTGCCACGTCCAACCAGGTCATCTCGCGAGGCTTCGGCGGCGCGAGCACGGTAACCGCCGGTCCGCAAGGTCCCCATCGGCGGGGATCGGTCGGGCCGAACAGGGCCAATGTCGGCAAACCCATCGCCGCGGCCAGGTGCGTCGGACCCGAATCGTTACCGATGTACCCACCGGCCGTGTCGAGAACGCGGCGCAAAGAGTCGAGCGTTTCGATCAGCTCGGCCTGATAATCACGCCGCCACGCCTCGATCATGGTGGGCGGCCAGGTTTCGAGCTCAACTTCGCCCAGCAGCACGCGCACCTCTTGGCCACCATGCCGAAACGCCGTCAGCAACCGCTCAAACCGCCCCACGGGCCAGCACTTGTCGCGACCACCGCTGCCGGGGTGTACGATGAGCGGACCGCTGCGGCGCACAGCCGGCGACATCGGGGCATCCGGCAGGACGATGTCCTGATCGACCAATTGCCTGCGATGCCAGGTCGAAAGGTGTCCTGTCCAGTCAACGACCGGTCGTGGATTGACAAACGCAATCCGTGATTGCGGCGCAAGTCGGCGAA
>CAUYYV010000327.1:0-3778 GCA_963577075.1 Phycisphaerae bacterium | reverse complement strand
CCACCCTCGTCACGATACAGGTAAATGTCAGCCTGCTCGGCCATGTACTGATCGCGCAGCTTGTCGGCGGCATCGAATCGGCCGACCACCACGTCACGCAGCATGATCAACCGATCCGGGGTCCGGCCATGCTCGGTCAGCCGCCCGGCCAGCTCACTCAACTCGGCATCCTCGGCGTACACGACCCAGCCATCCGTACCTGGAAGCTCGACCGGCCGGCCCTGGCGAACCTGCCCCACCACCAACGCCGCCACGTCACGCTGCAGCATCATCTTCGTCTGCTGGAAAAAGTAGGGTACCACCCAGTTGCTCAGGAAATAAAGCGACAGCGTCAGGACCAACCCAAGAAAGAAGGCGGGCAACAGGATAAGCCGATAGCTGATCCCCCCGGCCGCGCATGCCACGATTTCGTTGTCCGTCACCATCCGGCTGAACACCAGCGTGCTGGCGAACGCCGCGGCGAACGGGATCACCAGCGCCAGCAGCGTCGGCACGCTGTAAAACACGAACTTGATCAGCGTCAACGGCTCGAGGCGACTCTCGCTCAGCGGCTTGAGTGCACCAGCGAAACTGATCACGAATACCATCACCAGCGACGACAACACGATCAGCCGCAGCAGATCCTTGAGGATGTAACGGTAAATCGTCCAAGGCATAAGCAACGAACCCAACCGGCGGCTGCCTGGACAGGCAGCGTTTGTCCCATTGTACCGGCGAAGCCGGCTCGCTCATACGGGGCCGCGACAATGCCTGATGCCGTCTGCGGTGCGCCGGTTGAACCGTGCGGCCACGTCGGACACACGGCGATATTCTTTGCACACGACGCCACCTTGCCCAGACATGGCAATCCCATTGTCAAACAGCGGTCATTGACGGTGACGCCGGGGTGATTCAACGCTCGCACACGCAGTGGGGCGGTGGCATCTCGTCGCATTAACGCCCACGCTCGATTCCTATTATGCTCTTGTCCTTGACGCTGTTTGAAGGTGCATCTGCCCATGCCAATGCCCACCAAACCACAGGATCTGGATCACTCACCTGACAACTCGCTCGATCCGCGGGATTGGCCCGAGTTTCGCCAGCTCTGCACGCGGGTGCTCGATCAATTGATCGATTACATCAGCCAGGTGCGCGACCGTCCGGTGTGGAAGCCGATGCCGCCGGCCGTGCTGGACGCACTCAAATGCCCGCTGCCCGTCGAACCCCAGCAGACCAGCGAGGTCTGCGACGAGGTTACCCGGCTCATCCTGCCGTACGTGACGGGCAACATTCACCCGCATTTCCTCGGCTGGGTTGTCGGCGGGGGCACACCCGTGTCCATGCTCGCCGAGATGTTCACCGCCGCAATGAATATCAACGCCGGCGGCCGCGACCACGGTGCAACACAGGTGGAGCATCAGGTCCTCGAATGGTGCCGGCAGATTTTCGGGTTTCCCGACTCGACCAGCGGGCTGATCGTCAGCGGTACGTCGATGGCCACGGTGATCGCGTTGTGCGTTGCGCGCAACGCCAAGGCCGACGTTGATATCCGCGAGCACGGGCTCGCCGGCAACACTCCGCTCGTCGGTTACACGTCCGTCGAGGCCCACGATTGCGTGAGCAAGGCATTCGAGCTTCTCGGCCTCGGCAGGCAGTCGCTGCGCAAGCTGCCCGTGGACGATCAATACCGCTTGCGGATCGACGACCTGCAACAAGCCGTGCAGCAAGACCGCGAAGCCGGGCGCAAACCGTTTTGCGTGATCGGCACGGCCGGGACGGTCAACACCGGCGCGATCGACGACCTGCAAACGCTGGCTGATTTCTGCCGGGAACAATCACTCTGGTTTCACATTGACGGCGCCATCGGAGCCGCGGCCTGTGTGAGCGACCAGCTGCGCCACAGACTCGCGGGGATCGAGCGGGCCGACTCGCTCGCGTTCGATTTTCATAAATGGTTGCAAGTGACCTACGATGCCGGCTGCGTGCTCATCCGCCGAGAGGACCTGCACGCCCAGGCCTTCGCCGGCCGACAGAGCTATCTCGAGTCGGCGCCGCGCGGCCTGGCCGGGGGAGGCCGGTGGTTCTGCGAGTATGGCCCGGAAATGTCACGTGCCTTTCGAGCACTCAAGGTGTGGTTCACCTTCAAGAACTTCGGCGTCAAACGCCTGGGCCGAAAGATGCAGGACCTCTGTGATCTCGCCGAGTACCTGGCCGACCGGGTGACGCAACACCCCGGTTTCGAGTTGATCGTGCCGGTTAATCTCAACATCGTCTGCTTTCGTTTCGTAGTGCCGAGCCTGTCCAACGAGCAACTCAACCACATCAACGGTGAGATCGTGATGGACCTGCAGGAGCAGGGAATCGCTGCGCCCTCCACGACGATGCTGCGCGGCACGAACGTCATTCGCGTCAGCATCTCCAATCACCGGACCACCCGCCACGATCTGGACACGCTGATCGACGCGATCGGTGCACAGGGCGAAAAATATCGCGTCTTACGGGATCCTCCTTGACAGGTCATACGGCAAGCGTCGAATGGGACCGTATCATCCGCACCACGAAGCCCGCAAAAGGGTCTTTTTTTTCTTGGGTTGCTAACTTCACGATGATGTCTACCCTACCGGTCGGAAAGGCGATGATTCATGGACCAGCCGTATGATCCGCATCAGCCCGCAGGTGTCCCCGACGCTCACAGCCGCCCGCCTATCAATCCACCGGGCATGATGCCGCCGCCGCCGCCGGGACCACCGCCGTATTACCCGCCGCCACCGCCACCGTCGCGAACGGGGCGCCTGTTCGGGTGGAGCGTGACAAGCATCATGCTGTCGTTGCTGGTCTTTTCGGTGGGGGGCAACTTCTACTTGTTTGTCATGCTCAACACGCTCACAAGCGGTCCGCACGAGCAGACGTATCGCGAGGCCAAGGGCCCCAAGCGGATCGTCATTCTGCCCGTCGAGGGCATCATCGGAGAAGGCACCTACGAGTTTGTACGCCAATCACTGGAGATGCTGCGCAAGAACAAGCCGGTCGCCATAATTCTTCGCGTCGATTCACCGGGAGGATCGCCCGGGCCTTGCGACCGGATCTACCACGAGATCCGCCGATTCCGCGAGGAGACGAGCATTCCGGTGTTGGCCAGCTTCGGGTCGGTGGCTGCCAGCGGCGGGTATTACATCTCGGCCGGTTGTGATTGGATTCTCGTCGAGCCCAGTTGCATCACGGGTAGCATCGGCGTGCTGTCGCAGGCGTTTACATTCGAGCGACTGATGGACAAGATCGGCGTGACGCCTGAGGTACTCGCCGCGTCCGAGTCGCCCGAGAAGGATATCGCCAACAACACCTTCCGCCAGTGGGATGAGCGCGATCGTCTTGTGCAGCGCAAGGTCGTCGATATGATGCACAAAAGATTCGTAGACGTCGTCTTCGAGGGTCGCCAGGGCCTGTTCAAGACTCGGGACGATGCGTTGGTCGTGTGCAACGGGCGTATTTACAACGCCGAAGAGGCCGTCGCCAACCAACTGGTCGATGCAACGGGTTTCATCGGCGAAGCCATCGACGAGGCCAAGGCGCTGGCCGGTCTAGATGCGCAGTCGGACCCGTTGATCACGATCATTCACCGACCGATCAGCTTGGGGTTGATGGGCCTGCTCGGCAGCAGCAGTTCATCACGACTGCCAGTCACCGCCAAGGATGTGCGAAACATAATTCTCGAGATGAGCACGCCGCACGTCGAGTACCTGCTTCGATGACGGGGCCACTTGGCCATCACTGAAAGGGTAACCTGATGAACACAAGACAA
>CAUYYV010000326.1:0-3796 GCA_963577075.1 Phycisphaerae bacterium | reverse complement strand
ATCTGTACAGCGAGGTCACCAAGAAGCGGCCGGAGAAGTCCCTGCTTGCGCCCAAACCGAAAAAGGGCGGGCGCAATCACCACGGCGTGATCACCTGCCAGAGTCGTGGGGGCGGACACAAGCAACGCTATCGCATCATCGACTTCAAACGCAACAAGATCGCCGTCCCGGGCAAGGTCGTCGGCATCGAGTATGACCCCAACCGCACCTGCAACATTGCGATGATCGAGTATGAAGACGGTGAGAAACGCTACATCCTCGCACCGTTGGGCCTGGCCGATGGCGACCCGATCGTCTCCGCCGCCGACTCGGCCGAGCCGAAGCCCGGCAATGCCATGCTGCTACGCAGCATTCCCGCCGGACTCAACGTGCACAACGTGGAGATGGTCGCCGGTCGTGGCGGGCAGTTGTGCCGCTCGGCGGGGTCGTACGCGAGACTGACCAACAAAGAGGGCGGTTGGGCGACGCTGGTGCTACCCTCCGGCGAAATCCGCCAGGTTTCACTTGAATGCCGCGCCACGATCGGGCAGGTGGGAAACACCGACCACGCCCGGGTCAGGATCGGTAAAGCCGGCCGCAACCGCCACCGCGGGCGACGACCGCATATCCGCGGCGTGGCGACCAACCACAACGATCACCCGATGGGCGGCGGTGACGGACGCAGCAAGGGCGGAAGGGATCCCAGTTCACCCACTGGTGTGCTTGCCAAGGGCGGCCGCACCCGACTACGCCACAAGGCCTCGGCCAAACGGATCATTCGGCGAAGAAGAAGCCGCAGGCACGGACAATTGTCCGTGTAAAAATCGGATCATCAAGATATGCCGCGATCACTAAAAAAAGGACCGTTCGTCAACGAGAAACTCTACCTCAAGGTCGAGCATCTCAATCAGCAGAACCGCCACGAGCCGGTCAAGACTTGGGCACGCGGTTGCACCATCGTGCCCGAATTTGTCGGCCACACGTTCATGGTGCACAACGGAAAGATCTTTCATTCCGTGTTTGTCACCGAGGACATGGTCGGCCACAAACTCGGCGAATTCAGCCCCACGCGGATATTCAAGGGGCACACGACCGGTACCAAGGCACAACGAACTACGGGAATCGCTCGAAGATAGACCGCGGCCGTGCCCGGGCGGCGCAAAAGGGATAGCCAGACAATGCCGTATTCGAACGTACATCGCAGAGCACGGATCAGCCCGAGCAAGGCCCGGCTGGTGGCAAACATGATCCGCGGACTCGACGCCGGCGAGGCAATCGCAGTGCTTGGGCAGGCCAAGAACCGTGCTGCCGTATTGTTCCGCAAAGCGCTTGACGCGGCCGTCGCCAATGCCGTTGAGGTTGGCGAGCTGTCCACGCAGCAGCGCAATCAGCTCGTCGTCACCGACGCCCGTGTCGACGAGGGAGCGACTCGAACGAAATTCCAGCCCAAGGACCGTGGCCGGGCTCATCCGATCAAAAAACGGACCAGCCATCTTATCGTCGAAGTGGACGTGGTTTAATAAGGGATATTTTGGTGGCGGGGCTTGCCCCGTGTCACGACGAATCGAAGGCAACAACAATGGGACAAAAAATCCATCCATTCGGGTTTCGCGTCGGCATTACCGAAGCGCACAAGAGCCGATGGTTCGCGCCCAAGGCGTTGTACGGTGAGTTGCTGGTCGAGGACCAGAAGATTCGCTGTTTCATCGACGAGAAGCTCAACCAACGACCGCCCTTCGCCGCGGTGTCGGATCTGCACATCGAACGGACACGCGAGGAGTTGAAGATTATTATCCGCACCGCCCGGCCCGGGTTGGTCATCGGCCCCAAGGGTGCCGAGATCGAAAGGCTTACCGAATCGCTGCGGGACCTGACCGGCCGCAACGTGACGATCGGTTGCGTGGAGGTGGGCAATCCTGATGCCGAGGCCCAGTTGATTGCAATGTCCATCGCCGAGCAGCTGCAGAAACGGGCCGGCTTCCGCCGGGTCGTGAAGATGAAGGCGGATGCCACCATGACAGCCGGGGCGAAGGGTGTCAAGATTAAGCTTTCCGGCAGGCTCGGCGGTCATGAGATGAGCCGCAGCGAAGATATTCGGATCGGCGCCGTCCCGTTGCAGACCCTGCAAGCCAATATTGATTATGGCTACGCCACCAGTAAAACAAATTACGGCACCATCGGCGTCAAGGTCTGGGTTTACAAGGGGATGTACGACGATGTGAAAGAAGATGAAATCGAATCCCGCGCCGCCGGGGCCCGACCGCGAGCGCGAGGACGACACTAGATGACGTTGAGGACTACCGAAAAAACAAGGCGACCGAGGGTTAACCACTCACGGATGATCAAGAGAAACCCTAAGTAGAAATCGGAAACCGTCATGCCCCTGATGCCCAAACGAGTCAAGTTCCGCAAGCAACAGCGCGGCAAGGTGCGCGGTCACGCCGGGCGCGGCAACTTCGTGGCGTTCGGTGAGTACGGCCTTCAGGTGCTTGAGGCCGGCTGGCTGACCGCCCGCCAGATCGAGGCTGGCCGAGTCGCCGCACGCCAGTTTGTCAGCCGCGAGGGCAAGCTGTTTGTTCGGGTATTTCCCGACAAGCCGATCAGCAAGAAGCCCCTCGAGACACGCATGGGCAAGGGCAAGGCCGAGCCGGAATTCTGGACCGCCTGCGTCAAGCCCGGCCATGTGATCTATGAATTGGCGGGCGTGTCCCGCGATATCGCACGTGCTGCGTTCGTGAGGGTGACGCACAAGATGCCGTTCCGCTGCAGGTTTGTCGAACGGCGGCAGGTGTAACAAGGATCGAATCTATGAAGGCCAGTGAAGTGCACGAAATGAGCGACGCGGAGTTGGTCGTTGAAGAGAAGCGTCTACGCCGGCTCAACTACGATCTGCGTTGCCAGGCGGTGACCGAGAAACTGGAAAATCCCCGGCAATTGCGCAATATTCGCCATGATATCGCCCGCATGCTGACCGAGGGTCGCAAACGCCAACTGGGACAGGAGCCGTCCACGAATGCCTGAGAATACCGAACAGACCACCGGCTCTTTGCCCGCCCCCGCCCAGCGCATCCCCTTGGGGCGCAAACCCTTGCGTGGTCACCAGGTCGGACAGGTCACCGCCGACAAGCGGGACAAGACGCGTACCGTGACCGTCTCTTTCCTGGCCCGCCATGGCAAGTACGGCAAGTTTGTCCGCCATCGCAGCAGGCTTCACGTGCATGATCCGAACAATGAAAGCAAACTCGGCGACCATGTCGAAATCGTGCCCTGTCGGCCTGTAAGCAAAACAAAGACTTGGCGTCTGTTTCGCATTATCGAGAAGACCGTCGGACCGGAGCATCAGCCGATCGAGGCATGACACGCCCAGCAAGGTAGCCAACGATGATACAACAGGAATCACGAGTCGACGTCGCAGACAATACCGGCGCCAAGGTGGCGCAGGTCATCCGCGTGCTGGGAAACTCCACTGCACGTGGCCAGTGGACCCGCCGGACCGCGACGATCGGTGATCGTGTCGTCTGCACCATCAAGAAGGCTCTGCCGGGTAACGAGTTAAAGAGCGGCACGGTCGTCAAGGCCGTCGTTGTGAGAACGAATTATCCCGTCCGACGGGTTGACGGTAGCTACGTCCGCTTCGACCGCAATGCCGTGGTCATCCTTGACGACGAGGGCAACCCACGAGGCACGCGAATTTTCGGTGCCGTGGCGCGGGAGTTGCGTGAGAAGAATTACATGAAAATCGTCTCCCTTGCTTCGGAGGTTGTTTAACCAGACCGCAAGACTCAGGATCCTACCGTCATGGCGCGACATATACGAA
>CAUYYV010000325.1:0-3797 GCA_963577075.1 Phycisphaerae bacterium | reverse complement strand
CAGCCAGTAGACCTGAACTCGTTCCTTGATAGCGTGCTCCCAACGCCACTCGACGTGCCCGTCCGCCATGCCGACGTTGCCGCCGATCGCGCCGGCATTCGGTCCACGGAGATGGTTGAGCCCGGCCGCCCAACCGGTGCCGTCCGCGTGATTAAGGGGATACACGGGGTTGGCGCCGCCCGTTACGGCGGGGTCGAGCCACATCCGGTCTGTCAGCACGCCATTTTCTGATTGGCGCAAACGCGACGTCGAGTGCCACATTGGCCCGAGACCACCGGGATCGTCGTACCGATTCCAGGTGCCACTGTCGTAGGCCACCCACCCGTGCCACCAAATGCCGCCGTGTGCAATGCCATTGCCGTGCCCGTGGCCGCCGACGTAGTTGTAGGTCATGTTCACTTGGTCAGTGCCGTACGATCCAGGGAAGCCGATTGCGCTGTAAACCGGCCATTCATGCACAGATCCAACGCGGTCCTCCCATTCCGGGCAACGCATCAAGCGCAGGGCCGGGTCGCCCCGGTCGGTTCCCGGGTCAAGATCGCCGTCAAAGAGGGAACCGGACTGCAACCTCGGGATAATCTCACTGCCGGCGTTTATCATCGTCGGCGTGCCCCACGTGCCCGGCGCCCAATAGTCGTTGAAGTCGTAGGTATAGCTCAGGAGGGCCGTCATGATCTGCTTCTGCTGCGTGGCGCAGAGCGTGAACTTTGCCTGCCTTTTTGCCTTCTTGACCGCCGGCAGCAGCATCGCAATCATGATCGCGATGATCGTAATGGCCACGAGCATCTCAATCAGGGTAAATGCGCGTCGCATGTTGGTCTCCTGTTTACCACTGAATCGGAAAATAATTTTGTCTAACTTGCCATTATAAAGGCGGTTTATGCTC
The DNA here is from genome assembly GCA_963577075.1 of Phycisphaerae bacterium. GTDB lineage: Bacteria > Planctomycetota > Phycisphaerae > Phycisphaerales > Phycisphaeraceae > CAUYYV01. The sequence continues at coordinate 2,911 of CAUYYV010000325.1, read as the reverse complement.
CAGTCCAGCAGTGTCCGTCATGGACTTGGGCGCTGCTGGGCCGGGTCACAGGCCAAAACCTGCTTCCCGCCGCGGATCGTCCCCGTCAGGCAGTTGAGGGCGAACATGGTGCCGTCGGCACAACCACGCAGACGAATCAGTCATAGAACCAGTCGATGTCCAGAACACGGACCTTGTTGTTGCCCCGGAATTTGGTCGGATTGCGCGGCGAAGGTGTGAAGCCGAACTTCTCGGCCACCGCGTCGAAATCCATGCCGTAGGTTTCGCTGATCACCTCCGGATCGCCCAGGACCGACGCGCCGTAAGTGATGATTGCGGTGTTGTTGAGGAACGTACACGACGGATAGCTGTATCGCATCACACCGGGCGCGCGATGGTAGCGGGCGCGGTCGATCGGTTGACGATACGGGCCCAGCAGCAGGTTGTCCATGCCGAGCGGCTCCACGTGCGTCGTATCGTCGAGAGATTCGAGGTTCTTGTGGTGTTGCCAGGTTGCTCCTTCATCTCTACTGACCGCGCAGCTTAGGCGGTGACGAAATAGACCTTGCATTGATTCCCAACGTGAGATCTGGTTCCAGATAATAAGGAGGTCACCGGTCGTGGGGATTCGCTTGAGGGTGCAGGGGGAGGGCGGGCAGGCAAGGTCGGTGGGGGTCGCCTGTTGCCATAACTCGCCACGGTCCTGCGAGATGGACTGGAAGAATCGGCCCACCGTCGTTCTCGCGATCATGAGCAGACGACCGTCATTCAACTCTTCGATTGCCGCTTCGCCCATGACGTAATTACCCTGTGTTCCCTGGTCGATCTGGACGTACACCTCGTTACGGCTGCGCTGCCAGCTTTCGCCTTCATCGTCAGAGTAATACGTATAGGAGGTGCTCATGGGGTGCATCGAACTGCTGATGAAGGTCTCGCCGTATCGGCGGGTGTGCTTCGTGTCCTGCGAGGTCGCTACGGGACCGAGGAAGTCGTAGGCAGGCACGATAATGCGGCCGTCGGTTAGTACGGTGCACGTCTCGTTGGTGATGTACTCACGGCGATTGTCGGGGTTGATCGCCACGGGCGGGGACCACGTTTCGCCCTCGTCCTGTGATTTGTGAAAGTGCATCTGTCCGCAATTGTGTGGATCATCGCCGTGGCGCCAGGAGCGGGCACGGTGGACGAACCCGAGTGCACCGCTGCCCAGTCGAATCAGGTTGCCATCCATCACGCCCATCATGTCCTCGCCGGTGGTCAGCTTCAGCGGTTTCGGGTCGCTCCACGTCCGCCCGCCGTCGGTTGATATGTTCGCCTGAATCGGGTTCACCGGGTCGGCGCTGCCCGAACCCCATGCCCACATCAGCCTGCCATCGGTGAGCACCACCACGTTGCCGTACGACGGACTGAGTCCGACTTTTGCAAGTGGTATGGTCGTTTCGTAATCCTGCGGCATGGGTGCTCCTGAAACTAGTCTCGAATTAGTTGGGTGATATCAGTTGCGGTCGCCATTGCTTGATGCGACGGTCGGCGCCCAGGTGCCGACAAACGATGGTCATCAGTCGCCCCATCGGCCGGGGCTGATTCCGGCCGCGCTGGTTTGGAGGTTGTCCGGGCGGTTGGGCATGTCGAAATCGATTCGGCGGGTATTAGGGCTCTTGAAATAGGGGCGCACGTGCGGTGGGAGTTGGGCGATCGTATCCGGGTCGTGCTCGGGTGCCTCGCCGACCGGGCCGGCCCACATGGGACGATACGCGATTGCCAGCATCCGCCGATCCGTATCGCTGTGGTTGGGGTAGTTGGCGTGAAATATCTTCTGGTTGATGATCGCGGCGGAGCCGGCCTTGCAGGTGATCATCGCCTCCTGGTCGTGGCGTAGATAGCGGTTGTACGGGTTCGCGTCGGCGTGCATCGACAGGTGCGAGCGTGGGATCACCTTTAGCGGTGAGCGCAGTGACGTTAAGTCGTCGAGATAGTACAAGGCGCGCACGAGGCAGGGTGAACTGGCCTTCAGGCCGAAAATCTTCGACCCGTACGGTTGCGCGTCGGTGTGGATGGCAATGCCCGGATGACCCGGACGCGAAATCGCGTATGCGCACGACGTGCAGATCAACTCGTCGCCGAATAGAGCGGTCAAAAACTCGGTCATTGCAGGATGGGCGACGATATCCATGGCAGCGGGCGCGGCGGCGCTCATGATATCGCCGGTGCCACGCTGGTTGTCGCTGTAGTCGGTCGGTCTAGTTGGCAGTTGGGAAAGCTCGGCGTGCAGTTGATCAAGTTGATCTGGCGAGAGCAGATCGGGTAGCACGACGAAGCCTTCCTGCTCGATCCACTTGATGCGCTGTGGGGTTGTCAGGTCAGCCCAGTCCACGTTGATACGTTTTGCCTTGCCGATAGTTTCGCGCGGATTGGTAACACTCACATCCATGATTGACTCCCAAGATTTAAAGAGCTGCAGCAGCGATCATATCTGATCGGTGGTGCAGCTGCTATCATGGCTGGACCGGGAGGTGAAGTGAACATCGATGGCTACGCAGGCGGCCGACTACGTACGTGATGAAGACCTCGCGTTCTATGAGCGTGAACTGGCGTCGTTCATGCCGGATCGCGTGTTTGATGCGCATGTACACCTGTGGCACCCGGATCATTATGACAATCCGTATGACGGCGTGGCCAAGACGGTGGGCAGCGGTGAATTTCGCGCGATGTTAGATCATCTTCACCCCGGTCGACCGGTCGAGGCACTTTTTATCCCGTACCCGTACCCCAACGCGGACGGGTCCTCAGATATCGACAACCACAGCGAGCGAGCTAATGCCTGGATTGCCAGGCACACGGCTGCCGAGCCGCGCTGTCGCGGGCTGTTCAACGTGCAGCCGACGCACGATCCGCAGTGGGTGCGCCAGGAGGTTCGTCGCCTCGGGCTGCACGG
>CAUYYV010000324.1:0-3798 GCA_963577075.1 Phycisphaerae bacterium | reverse complement strand
GACCAATGCCTACATGTGCCTGTACATGTTCCTGCTGACAGGCATGCTGGGCGTTTTTCTCGCTCTGGACCTGTTCCTGTTCTACGTGTTTTTCGAGGTCTCGCTGCTGCCGATGTATTTCCTGATCGGCATCTGGGGCGGACCGCGCAAAGAGTATGCGGCGATCAAGTTTTTCCTTTACACGCTGGTCGGATCAATCTGCCTCTTGGTAGTGATGCTGGGGCTGTATTTCTGTACGCCTCATGGAACCGGCGGCGACGGCAATACCTGGGACATGATCCGCCTGCAGTCTGATTCGGATGTTACACAGATGTTTGTTAAGCGCAGCGATGCCGAGATTGCTGCGATCGTTGAAGCACGGTCGGCCGCGGCTGAAGCCGGCGAGATTTTTGTCGAGCCGCTCAAAGGCAGATATTGGGTGTTTGCTCAGTGGGCGTTCTGGCTGACGCTGATCGCATTTCTGATCAAGCTGCCGTCGGTTCCGTTTCATACATGGCTGCCCGACGCCCACGTCGAGGCGCCCACGCCGATTTCGATGGTGCTGGCCGGCGTACTGTTGAAGATGGGCGGCTACGCGATGTTGAGGATCACCTGGCCGTTTTTCCCCGACGCCGCCGAGTATTTCTGGGCGTGCGTCGCAACGATAGGGGTAGTCGCGATCATCTACGGCGCCCTATGCGCCATGGCGCAGACCGATTGGAAGAAACTGGTCGCGTATTCCTCGGTCAGCCATATGGGTTACGTGACGCTGGGTATTGCCGTGTGGACTCCCGTCGCGGTGGCAGGTGCTTATTTTCAGATGATTGCCCATGGCATTAGCAGCGCGATGATGTTTTTTCTCGTCGGCGTCGTGTACGACCGGGCCCACCATCGCGATCTCAACCGCTTCGGCGGGATGTGGCTCAAGTGGCCCCAATTCGGAGCGTGGTCGATGGTCGGTTTCTTCGCGGGGATGGGCCTGCCGACCCTTTGTGGGTTTATCGGCGAGGTGATGGTCTTGCTGGGTGTGTTTCGCGCCGGCGCAGCGGGTCAATTCGGGGAGGGCAACCCGGGACTCGTCTACACGTTGGGCATCCTCGCCGCATTTGGCGTCGTTTTGACGGCCGGTTACATCCTCTGGATGTTTCAGCGTGTGTACATGGGCCAGCCCAAGGTGGAATATGACCAGTTCAAGCCGGTCGAACGCCGTGAGTATGTCATCATGGGTACGCTTGGCATCGCGGCGTTTGTGTTCGGTATCCTGCCCATGCTGATTTTTGCGGTGACGACGCCCACGTTCAAGAAGTGGTTCGAGGTGGCCGGTTAGCACTGGTGATTGGGCAAGAACGGCAACGGAGCCATCGTGGAAGTAAAACTGCCATCAATTGAAGAACTGACACTGGTCGGGCCGGAGTTGTCGCTGATCGTCGCGATGTGCGCTGTGGTCATGGTACCGTTCGTGCAGCGGCGCAGCGTGGTGTTGCCCGTGGTGACGGCGTTTATCGGCCTGTTTGTCGCGTTGATCGCCGCCCTGCAGATCGGGCACATACCAGGAAGCGGCGTATATGTCTTTGCCGGATCACTGGCAATCGATCCGTTCAGCCAATTCTTCAAAATGATGCTGATCGTATTTGCGATGTTCATCCTTTTGCAATGGTTGATAACGTCGAGGTCCCAGACATCCGTTTACGACGTGCCGGACTATCTTTGCCTGCTCTTGGGCGCCGTGTTGGGCATGGCGATGATGGCGTCGGCAACGAATTTGGTCATGATCGTCGTGGCGATGGAGACGGCATCGCTACCGAGTTTTGCACTGGCTGGGTTTCGCAAGCGGCATCGGATTGCTACCGAGGGATCACTCAAGTACGTGCTTTTCGGCGCCGCGTCCAGCGCGATCGGTATCTATGGCATGTCGTTGATCTACGCCTCGACGGGCCAGCTCGGTCTTGCCGAGATCGGTGCGCACGCAGCTCGACAGGGGATCTCGCCGCTGATGGGTGTCGGGCTGATGGCCATGATCGCCGGCATCGCGTTCAAGTTGTCTGCCGCACCCATGCACTTTTGGTGCCCCGACGTCTTCGAGGGCGCGCCGATCGAGATTACGACGTTTCTGTCCGTTGCATCGAAGGGTGCGGCCGTCTGCCTGCTGATGCGAGTGTTGCTGTCGTTCGGTGCCGCGGGTTTTATCGAATCGACAGAGATCTCGTTTGTCGGATTGGCGACCGGCGTGGCCATTGTCGGGGGCATCACCGCCAGTTGGGGCAACCTCGTCGCCCTGCACCAGAGCAATATCAAGCGACTGCTAGCCTACAGTTCAATCGCACACGCGGGCTACATGATCATGGCGGTGAGCCTGGTGGCCCTGGTTAATTCCACGATTGCTCAGGATGTGGCCGGTGCCATCTTGTTCTACTTGTTCATCTACATGTTCATGAACCTGGGTGCCTTTACGGCGGTCGCGCTGATTGCCCAGCACACGGGCAGCGAGGATATCCGCGATTATGCCGGCCTGATCCGGCGCAGCCCCGCGATGGCGGTGTTGCTTGCCTTGTTCTTGCTAAGTCTTTTTGGCATGCCCACTCTTGGCGGTTTTTGGGGCAAGGTTTACCTCTGTGTTGCGATGATTGATGTGGTTGGTGCGGCCGCGTTCGTACTGATTATTGTGTTGTTTCTCAATACGGTGATTAGTCTGTATTACTACATGCGCCCGGTCTACTACATGATGTTCATGGCGGATGAAAAGTCGCGTCCATGTTTTGTGCCACGCGCTGCGGGACTGGCGATGACGCTGGTTTGTGCGGTGATGCTTCTGTGGACCGGTATATTACCGTCGCATGTAGGCGAATTGGCCAGAGAATATGCAACGATTCATGTGGCAATGCGGGACGATTTCGCCGCTGCTCATACGGCATCAACCGATTCCGTGGCCGCCGTGCCCGTGCCGCCACAAGCGATCCGGTTGACCAATCCAGACTGAAACGATATCGACGATGAACCTCGACGCCATAGGCGAAGAACTGAACCGGGTGCTTGCCACCGAAACTCGAGGCTTGGGTCAGCACCTGCGCGAGGCAACGCCGTACCTCACCGCATCGACGTTCCCCGTCTGGCGTGATATCAAGTCCATGCTCGACGCCAACGCGGATCATGCCCAACGTCTTTCACAATTGCTCGCCAGGCTCGAACTGACTGGGCGACCGGCGTCATTTGATCCGAGTGTGGCGGCGTATCATTATGCGGAATTGTCGTTCCTGCTGCCCCTGCTGATTGACGAGAAGCGAAGTCAGATCGCCGCCTATCAGCGTGCCGTCGCCCACTGCGGCCTTGACCCGCGGGTCACCGATGTCGTAACGGAACTTCAACAACTGCTCTGTGAAAATCAAGGCCAACTCGATCGGCTCAAATCCCATCACCGCAAAATCACGGGCGGAACCACGCTGGCGCAACGAGAATGACCTCTCGGCCACCTGAACGTGGCAGACGAATAATCCGATGGATGCCAGCGGCCCCATGGGATATTGTTCGCATGATGAGATTGATGTGTCAGCAGATAGGGTTCCATGTTGCCGGAGATGCATCGAGTCGGTCAGGAGGTTGACAACGCCGTCTATCAATCTAGACTTTGACCCGAATGGAACGGCATGTGTTCTGTCTGGTGACTGCTTGTGAAATGGATCGGACATCGCGTGGCGCACTGAGGGCGTAGCTCAATTTGGTTAGAGCACCGGACTGTCGATCCGGAGGTTGCGGGTTCGATCCCCGTCGCCCTCGTTCTCACATCTCTTCGTACCGGGTCGCACTTTGTCGTGTGAGTCCGCA
>CAUYYV010000323.1:0-3809 GCA_963577075.1 Phycisphaerae bacterium | reverse complement strand
GGTTATATCGAGGTCGAACATTTCGGCGATGCCCGTTACGATCCTCTCAATTATATAACGAAGGCCGAGAATCTTCATTACCACAACTGGTTGTTCGCCGATGTGTACGCCCTGTTATTCACCAACGGTGTCGTGCAACTTACCTGTCGACATATCAACAACCATCTTGTCGATCACGGCCGCGACCTCGAGGACGTGTTGCCGGTGATCGGTTTCACGCCACCTTCGGCATCGACGATCGGTAAGACGCCAGGCGGTCAGCGGACTCGATTTGATGTTGGCGGTGTGCAGCTCCACCTCGATGACGCGGCGTCGGCCCACGGCCCGCGGCGGCGCGGTGTTCTGACGAGCGAGGGCGATCTCGTCGTCTACCGGCCGTACGAAGGGGTCGAGATCCGTGGCGATGCATTTCACCGGGCCCGCGATGACGGCTACATCTGCAAGGCCGGTGACGGCGTCATGCCCCGCGGTGTGGCGCGCACGCTGCGCTTCGCTCTGGCCATGCACGATGACCCGCCGCAGATTAGCCGACTCGTGGCGCCCGACTGGTGGTACGCGATCGCGAATGACCCATGGCCCGCGGACATATTGCCCGTCCACGACGATTCGTGGCCGGCGACGAGGGTGGCCGCCGGCCGCGAGGTTCAGGAAAAACTCGATAGTCGTCCGCGCGGCTTCGACGGCGGGATCGACACCGGTGACTGGGGAGGCGAAAAGCCGTATGAGCGGATGTTGCTGTATTACATGACCGGCGATCTTCGCCACCTCGAGGTCGCGATCAACGACGCCTATCACCTGGCCGACATCGTATTCGACCACGCCACCGAAACCATGCGCATGGAGCATTATCCGTTCGGCGCTATCGCGCCGCCGCTGTACCGAACCGTCGGCATGATGTTCGGCTACCTCGAAACGGGCGATCCCTACCTTCTCGAGTGCTGCGAGTCGGCGGCGAACCGTTTCTACTGGATCGATCGTCACAACTGGCCGCGACGCAGCTACGGCCGCGACGCCAAGAGCGTCCGGAGCCTGATCTTCCTCTGGGACTACGTGCAGAAAGAGGACTACCTGGGCATGGCGCGCGAGGCGTTGGGCAGGCTCATCGCCTGCCAACTGCCCGACGGCTCGTATGCCGATCAGGGCGGCGGCACCGGCCTGCACGGATCATGCAACGAGATCATCAAGGTCTGGATGGCCATGATGGCCAACGAGGCGGTCATCGATTACCTGATGCGCCAACCCGACGATGAGGCGTTGTGGCGCGCCGCCGTCAGGTCAGGTGATTTTGTGGTCAACGCTCTGCTGGAAAACGGCGGCGGGCACACATGGGCGTACCAGTACGCCTACGGCGACAACCCGGGCGACCCGTTCGATATGGCAAAAAACCCTCACGACTTCGAGCCGCACCCCAGGGGCAAACTGAACGCCGTGGTGATTCAGCGCAGCGCGGGGCGATTTCTGTCCGTTCTGACGCGAAAAACCGGAGATTACAAATATTACGAGGCCTGGCAGAAGTTCGTCGCTGGTCTGGGCTACGAACTCGACCCCCAATGGAATTCGGTGAACCTGTCAGACCAATGGTGCGCTCGGTTCGTCGATGGTGCGCTGCACGTCTGGCCGTTGTTGACGGACTTGTCGCCGTCAATCTCCGGCCGGATCGTTACGCCCCGGGGCGAATTGGAGATCAGTTGCACCCGGGATGGGGCGAGCATTCGCTGCAGGACGGCGGGCGACGTGGATATCCCTGTTGTCGCGCACGGCCCCGATGAGTCGCCTCCGTTTTGATTTGACGCCGGGTCCGCCGAACCCGGTGTTTCAGATGACGACCTTTTCCATGCCCATGAGATCGGCCAGTTGGCCCAGTTGCTTGCGCACGTTTCCGCGCGCCGCGATGCAGTGGTGGGCAAAGCCGCGCTTGGTCAACACCTCGATGTATTCCTTGATGGGCCGGTCAACCCTTACCAGCATTGAAACCTCGCTAATGGGCAACGCCGGCAGGTCGAGTATTTCACCGCCGCTGATCAGCATGCGCCAGCCCTTGGGGTCGCAGATGAAATGTCCAAACGTCACCGGGCCGGGGTCGAAGGTCATCTCGAGATTGAAGCCGTTACCCTCGAGTCCCCATTGCTCCGGTGACGGACAGACCCTGGGGGTCGTGCCCTGCTTGGCCTGGGTCGGATCGGCGTAGCCGTGGCCGAGCAGCATGAGGGCGTTGCGCTTGATATCGAACTCGCCCCACTCGCCGAAGAACGGTGTACGGCCGGTCAGGTGGCGCAGAATCTTCATCATGATCAGGCCCAGCACGTCGCCCTCGGTCATGCTCGGGCAGCGGCCATCGGCGTGCAGCTCGGCCATGCCCAGGTAAGAGGTGGCCTTCGTCTCGGCCTCAACGTGGTGCTGGCCCAGCAGCACCAGGCCGTCCAGGTGGAATCGACTTACCAGCTTCTGAAGCGCCACTGCCACCCGCGCTGCGCCGGTGATGTCGCCGTCTGATACGCCGTCCACCTGGCAGGTCGTGTTGACTTTCTTGACGAGGTCCTGCACCGCTGAGTCGTCGGGCGGCGTGGCGTGCCACAGATCCATCAGTTGCTTTATCTGAATCTGCAGCACTTCCGGACCAAGCCTGCCCTTGACCGTCGTCTTGTCATACTCAAAATCAAACATGCCCCTGAACACGTGGCCGATGACCCCGATCGTCATGAATTTCAGCTGCTTGTGAAGACTGACCACATCGATGTAACGATCAATCTGATCGTATGCGTCGTTGTCGTGGATGCTGCCGACGACGACTTCGACGTGCTCGTAAAGACTCATCTTGCGGAATCCGGCCACGAGTTGGACGATTGACATCAGGCCGCTGTTGCGCAGCGTCTGCTCGTAGTCGCCGCGAAGATCAAAGTTGTCGCCGGACTGGGAAATGTAAAGCAGCAACTGGATGCCGGGCGTGTGCGAGAGCGCCTGGTGAATATAGATATCCGGGATATATGTTCTTTCGGTCACGACGATCAGGTCAATCTTCTCGTCGCGAAACCGCCGGCCAGCCTCGTCGGCAGCATCCATCGTGTCCACGAGACCCGGATACACGACGTGATGATTTGTCGACAGGCGGTCGAGGACGATCTTGTTGTCCTTCTCGACCATCTCCTTGAGTGTGCCGGGATACATCCGCCAATACTCGAAAAATCCACCGGTCAGCAGGCCGACCTTGACGCCCTCGCCGCTGCGAACTCGCGATTGTGAGAGAAGATCACCAAACGTGTCACCGTCGGCCACCTCGAATGATTGCGTGGTTGACATGATCGTCCTTCCTTCGATGTATGGGCATCATGCCCGATTATAAGGGGATCGCTTCCATCTCGGGCATCGTGCGAATCGCGAACAAACTCGCGGCAAGAGGGCGGCGGCAGTGACCGGGACCCCTCTGGTTTTGTGCCATGCACGGCGAACCAGCTCCGACCGCAAACGTAGTACCGGTATGAGCCTTGACGACGAATTCGAAAAATACCTTGACGACCAGTCACGGGATGATCCGTCAGCCGGCGATCGGAACGACTCGATCCTGACGCCCGAGGATATCGAGCAGATTATCAGGGAAAGCGCTGACGAGTTGAGTCGAAAGGGCATGCTCGGATGGGTTCTCGAGTTGATGCCGCCGGAAGAAAAACTGTCGCTGGACGATCCGGACCTGGTCGGGGCGGCCCGCAAAATCATCGCACCGTCCTCGGATCGCCGGCGCCGCGGGGCGTAACACCACAAATCTCAGAAACCGATCTTCCGGGTTGATCGGCATCCACTTGTGCGCGTCGATT
>CAUYYV010000322.1:0-3816 GCA_963577075.1 Phycisphaerae bacterium | reverse complement strand
TGCGGACACAAGTTAAGCGAGGAAGAGTTGGCGGTTACAGGTATCTGCGAGGTCTTGTCGAAGCCGTTTGCAGTGCGTCGGCTCATCGCCGCCGCCATGGCGCTGGCCGACGAGGCGGCGGGGCCCGAGATTGATGGCGGAGCCGCGCCTGAAGGAAAGGCGGCGTGACCGGCCGAATAGCATCCAAGCCAATGGTGACCGCGGCGCCGCAACTGGCCCGGCGCTGCGCTGATCTGGGTGTGCCCGTCTGGCAATATGACGCAACAGGTCGGATCATTTCAGAGCCGGACCACGACGGCGCATGGGGCCGGTGGTTACGAAGCGAAGCGATCAGGGGTCGCGTTGAATCGGCGGGACATGCGTGGTCTGAGCAAAGCGACCCGGCGTCCACATCACTTCTTGCCGGCGCCTGGTTGATCCCGCTCGTGCATCGACACGGTACCCGGCGGATCGGCTTGACCGCGGCGCTGGCGATCTCGCCCGGGTTCACAGACAGCGCCGAGTTTGAGGCCTGTTGTGGTCGGGCGGGTGTCAATCGTGCGATGACGGCTCAGCAGGCGATGCGACGCGCTACGATTGACGTCGAATCGCTTGAAACGATCTTGCGCTGGAGCCACGACGATCTGTCTCGTGCCGTGCGCGATGAGCAGACGCTCGATCAGTTCAGCGACAATCTGGCGTATTCATACGAAGAAATCAATCTGCTGTACGGACTGGGTCGATCGATGAACCAGATTACCGACCCGCAGCGGTTTTTTGCGCCCATGTTGGAGGAATTGCACGAGAACCTGCCGTTTGGCTGGTTGGCGGTGCGGTTCGATGGGAGCAGGCAGGTCGAGCCCAGCCTGGCGGATCGTTTGTTTGTCTGTGGCAGCCCGCCGTGCGACCGGGAGGCGTTCGACGCATCAACCCGGCAGGCGTTGCAGCGTGTTGGTGTCGAGCAGCGGTCGATGCCCGGGTCGGAGACAGATGACGGATTGGGCTCTCTGGTCGGCGCCGAAGTGGTGATCAATCCCCTCGCTCACGATGGCCGGGTCGTGGGGGTCCTGCTTGCGGGCAACAAGGGTGGAGACGATGCGGAACTTAGCAGCGTCGAAACAAAGCTTCTCGATGCGGCCGCCGATTTCATCAGCATTTATCACGAGAACGCGGCCCGCTACGCCGAGCAGCACACGCTTTTTCTCGGCACGTTGCAGGCCTTGGCCGCGTCTATCGACGCCAAGGATCGTTACACCTGCGGTCATTCCGAGCGTGTAGCTTTCTTGGCGCAGCAGCTCGCGCTCGCCGCGGGGATGGGTGAGCAGGCGGCCGAGCAATATCGGGTCGCCGGGCTCGTTCACGATGTGGGCAAGATCGGTGTGCCCGAGGCCGTGCTTTGCAAGGAGGGCCAGCTGACGGACGACGAGTTCGAGCAGATTAAACGGCACCCGGTGATCGGCTACGAGATCCTCAGAGACATTCCGCCGCTCGAGGACATGCTCCCGGGCGTGCGGCACCACCACGAGCGGTGGGACGGTCGCGGTTACCCGCAGCAGTTGAGCGGTCAGGACATTCCGATGATCGCTCGCGTGCTTGCGGTGGCTGATACGTTTGATGCCATGAGTTCGACACGATCCTATCGTCCCGCCCGCCCGCGCCGGCAGGTGCTCGACGAGATTGCACGCTGCGCCGCGACACAGTTCGATCCCCACATTTCACCGTTGATTCTCGACGTCGACCTGGCCGGGTACGATGACCTGATGGCTGCGCATCAGCGGCTGACCGGCTTCGCGGCGTAATTGAGACGAACTACGACGCCGTTTCCTGGCGCCAGGTGCCCGGCACCGGGACCATCTTGTAGAATGCGGGGCCGGTGCCCTCAATCAGCGAGGCGCCATCTATCCTGTAATCGCTCGTGCCGCTGCCGGTGCCGATCCGAAAGTAGGCGGCGTTGAGCGTACCGGTCCATGTCGGCGTCACCGTCCCACTCATCTTTGTCCATGACGTGCCGGTCCAGTATTGATCGAACGACGCCAACTGGAGGCCGTTGGTGGTATCGAGCACCAGGACGATGTGCTTCCGCCCGGATGAGAGTGTGTCCTTGAACCAGACTTCGGCGTAATAGGGCTGGCCCTGCTTGATCACGCTGGTGATGTCCTGGTGTGGGCCGGTGTCGCTGTTCGGTGTTCGGTTCGTGGCCAAGATGCAGGCGGATCGGGTGTGCGACGTGCTCGTATCAGAAACCAGATTGCACGTGCCCTCGGGGCCGATGCCCGTCCAATGGGTCAGGCCGTTCTCGGCATCACCGTTGAGCAGGAGGTTTGGCGGCTTAGTCGCTTCCAGTCGGACACTATAGATGCGCACGGCGCCACCGGCGCTGGCGCGCCCGTAAAGGCGCACCGGCTGGGACGGATCGTTCGTCAGATCGCCGTCGACCTCGTCAACCAGCCTGAAGCTGCACTTATAGTTGAGTGTGTTTTCATCGGCGGTCCATTGGTTGTTCAGGTAAGTGGTCCGCCAGTTCGGATCGTTGGTGATGCGAAACATCGCCAGGTCAAGCGTGTTGGGAGCGCCAATGCCGGCAACGACCACATTTGTGGTCGTGTCGGAAACCCGTTGGCGAACGCGCATGAGCAAAATGCTGGACAGGCCCAGCACTGTCACGAGCATGGTCGTGCTCAGCACGACCAGGTAAGCGCCACCACGCCTGTGGGCCGCGCATCGCGTATGGCAGACACGATATTGTTTCAATTGACGGTTCCCATTGCTGAAACTGTTGCCGCCTCCACCCACGCGTTGGTGCGGATGGTTGTGACGTCAGCCACACGCCGATTGCCTTTGAATACGGTGACCCGGATCGTCTTTACACCGGTCGAAGTTTGCGACAGTTGATCCAGATTGGTCGGCGCGACCCAGTAAACACCGACCGTTCGCCTGTATCCTGCGCTGCCGGGGACGACCGTGCCGTCCCGGTTCTCCGGCGGCTGGCGCAGCCAGTTCTTGTAGTCATCGACGTCGTCAAATTTGGTGCGGTCAGCGAGCGTCTCGCCGATATCCAGACCCAGGCTGTCGGTATTGGCGCCGGGTTCCATGTACGGCATTTGCAGGATCTCGATCATCAGTTGCTGGGCCAGGTGAATCCCGTGTTCACGGTCGGTCATGACCCGCTGCGAGGCACGCGACGCCGCGACGGTGTTCAGCGCAGCGACGAGCAGGACACCGATCAGTAGAATGGAGATCACGGCCTCAACCATGCTGAACCCGGAGGGCGCATTGACGGCACATGCCGGGCCCGGCGGTGTTGCGAGTCGATCTTGGTGCGGTGTTGTGCGAATCATCTCAAGGTATGTCCTGAAATTTGCCCGGCAGCCATCACGGCATGACTCCACTTGTGCCACCCACGCGGATGCGAACGTAATCGACCTCGGCGCCCGTGCCGTGCCGTTTGACGACACCGCGATTCGCGGTGTCGGCACCGGCGTCGAGATGTCTCGTGTACCCGTAGGTGCCCCGATGTTGGCCATCAATGATAATCGCGATGGTATCGGCCTCCGGATCAAGGATCTCGCGCAGGTGTACGAATGTGTTGGGCAGGCCGGTGACTTGCGCAAGGGTTATCTCTGCATTGGAAGGGAGTTTCTGTTTGAGCGTAACTGTCTGGGTGTTGTCCGCTTCCAATGCGATTCTCGCCTGGATATCTGCGAAGGTGTTGCCCGTGCGGTCTACTTTGGCCCTAAACGATATGGCGTCATGGCCGTCATTGACCGTGTCCCGGTAGCGGATGTCCACCGTTGTCGGCTCGGTGAACATGTTGCCGGGCCGGGACTTGAGGGTGAT
>CAUYYV010000321.1:0-3883 GCA_963577075.1 Phycisphaerae bacterium | reverse complement strand
ATGTCTTATCCGGATCTGGTGATGCACATGAGTCACCATGATCGAGGTTGTCCGACGATAATTGAGATGGATGACGGGCGGTTGTTGTTGGCAGGTTATGAGAAGATTTTTGTTTCTCGAGATGGGGGTTTGACTTGGCCGGAGCATTTCACCGGTATCGATAGTGACGGTCGTCCAGTGGTGGCTAATAGCATGTCAATGGTGAAGTTGGATGGTGAATGTATTGGTATGCACGGTTTGGATATTGATCATGGTTTTGACGAACCGCGTCATTTATATTGGCGGTCGGAAGATGGAGGCAAGAATTGGTCTGTACCGGTGGTGATGACCCCGCCGGACCGGACGGCGCGTGCGTATCTCGACACGATGATTCGGACCCGTTCGGGTCGGTTGGTGGCGCCGTTTTATACGGAAGTGCGTTTGGGTGATTGGTATGAGCCTGGCCAACCGGAACGGCGCAAGGAAGATAACCCGGTCGGTGGCGGATTGGTAAATGGGGTGTTTGTCAGCACCAGTTGTCATAATTTCGACCCGGCTTTAGGTACCTGTTACGTTTGCTACAGCGATGACGAGGGTCGTACGTGGTCGCCTCAGGACAACGGCCAGCTATTTATTAATTGGGAGGTTGGTAGTTTGTACGGTTCGGTTTTTGAGCCAAGCATTGTGGAAGTTTCACCGGGGAAGTTGTTAATGTTTATGCGTACGGGTTTGGGGAGGTTATTTGAGAGTTGGTCGTATGACGACGGGGTGACGTGGAACCGGCCTGCGCCGACGAATCTGGCGTCATCGCATTCGCCGGCTCAATTGGAGCGGCTACCCAACGGCCACTTACTGTGTATTTGGAATCAGCAGAGCGAGGATGAGGTGCGTCGGGGCTTTATCCGGACGCGCATCAGCACGGCGATTAGCCGAAATGAGGGCGTGATCTGGGAGCATTTTCAGAATTTGGAATCGATTCATGAGGAGGTTCGTGTTGAGCCTGGCCCGATTCGCCCGACGCGGACAGCCCAGAACTATTGCCTTAGCGGGCGCATCCCGCCTGAGCGTGATGGTCGGTTTGTGACGGAGTTGCCGACCAATTTATCGT
Source organism: Phycisphaerae bacterium (assembly GCA_963577075.1). Taxonomy (GTDB): domain Bacteria; phylum Planctomycetota; class Phycisphaerae; order Phycisphaerales; family Phycisphaeraceae; genus CAUYYV01. Next base: position 2,796 of record CAUYYV010000321.1, on the reverse strand, counting down.
CGTGTTCTTATCCGACGGCCCTGGTTTGTAAGGATCGGGTGCTTATTCACCACAGCAACGGCTATGTGGCCAAACAAGGCGAGCGGCTTCAAGGCGACCGAGGTTACAAGATTTTGCCGTTGCGGTGGTTTTATGGCGATCGGGAACCGTTTGAAAATCCGAATTTGCCGAAAGACCCCAACGTCCCGGCAGTACCTTGAATTGGGGATTTTCCACATTTTTTCAAGCCTTACCTACGCAAGAACCGGATGAGCCTTTTTTTACAATCCCCAGCCCACCGGTGCGTCCTCGTCGTAGCCGATGACGGCGCTTTTGCGCTTGCAGTAGGCGAGCATGCCCTCGATGCCCAGTTCGACGCCGGTGCCGCTCATCTTGTGAGGCGAGACGGGGATCTGCGGGTAGCCCTTGAGCATGGTATTGACCCATACGATGCCGGTGTCGAGCGCGTTGACCATCCGCAAGCCGCGGGCGCCGTCGCGAGTCCAAACGGAGCCGGATAGCCCGTACTCGACGCCGTTGGAGATTTTGACCGCATCGGCCTCGTCCTTGAAGCGCGATATCGTCAGGCACTGGCCGAAGATCTCTTCCTGCGCGACCTTCATGTCGGGCGTGACGCCACCGAGCACAGTCGTCTCAATCCAATAGCCACCGTGCAATGGACCCGAAAGCTCCAGCCGTCCACCGCCGCAGAGCACCCGGGCGCCTTCCCCCGGCGCGCCCTCGATGTAATTCAGCGCGGTTGTGTATTGCGACCGCGTGATCATCGGCCCGACCAAGGTCGTCTGGTCGCGTGGGTCGCCGACCTTCACCCGGTCGGCCTTATCGACGACCAACTTCTCGAACTCGTCGGCGACCGATTCCTCAACGAGCAACCGGGAGCACGAAACGCACAGTTGCCCGGCGTTGACGAACCCGCTGATCACCGCCGCGTTGGCCGCCTTGTCCAAGTCGGCATCGGCGAAGACGATGATTGCGTTCTTGCCGCCAAGCTCCAGGTTCACCGCTTTGAGCTGGTCTGCCGCGAGTTTCTGGATCTCCCGACCAACCTGCGTCGACCCGGTGAACGAAATCTTCTTGACCTTCGGGTGAGTAACCAACGCATTGCCGATCTTCGAGCCCGATCCCAGGGCCACATTGACAATGCCCTGCGGAATACCCGCTTCCACGCACAGCTTGGCCATCGCGACAGCGGTCAGCGGTGTCTCGACCGACGGTTTCATGATGATCGCGTTGCCCGTTGCGATCGCCGGCGCCAGTTTTATAGCCACGTTGGCAATCGGATAGTTCCACGGCAGGATGCCCGCGACCACGCCGTAAGGCTCGTACAGCACGAAGTCGAATGATCCGTCGGTCGACGCCTTGAGCCGGCCCTCGATCTTGTCGGCGGCGCCGGCGTAGAAACGGATGATGTCGACGACCAGCGGAATCTCACCGGCCTTGAGCTGCGTGATTGGCTTGCCTGTGTCGAGCAGTTCGAGTTCGGCCAGTTCGTCGGCGTGCTGTTCGACTAGGTCGGCCAGCTTGAGAAGCAGGTTGCCGCGCTGTGTGGGCGTCAGCGCCTGCCACGCGCTTCCGCGAAACGCCTTGTCAGCTGACTCGACGATACGGTCGATATCGGCCTCGTTGCAGCACGACTGTTGCCCGATCGTCTCACCCGTTGCGGGGTTGACCACATCAGCCAATGCGCCACCGGTCCGGCCGATTTCCTTGCCATCGATAATCGGGGCCACGCGAATATCAGACGCGGTTTGGGTGTCCAAAAGTGTCATCGAGCGCCTCCTTCTCTTTGATGTTTACCGATTCCAACTTAAATGATCCGATACCCGACGCGATCCGTCAACTGAAAAAGGACCGCTGAATTCCCCCGTGGGGCCACAGGCGAGATATCTGTCCGACTCTGCCGAGTATTGCGTTGAGTTGAGCGTGGTCCCTGCCAAGCACCGTTGTACTCAACCCACGACCGGCAGAGCCACCGCCAGTTCGACTTCGTCAACCGGCTGGGCGATCAGGTCGTAGCCGTCCGCCTCGGTAATGCGGCAGCAGACCAATTCGCCCGGTGACAGTTTCCGGCGCGCTCGAACCCGGGTCACACCATCGATCTGCGGCGCCTGCCCCGCGTGCCTTGCCTCACAAAGCTCACCGCTCTTATCGATCAACACGTCAAACTCGGCGCCGCAGCGGGCTAACTCGGCGTTGCGGTCGAACACTATCTGCTGCTGCGTGAGCATCAACTCATCGATCCGTTGCTTGATAATCTCGTCGTCAACCGCTTCTCCACTGGCATGCATGGCGCCGGCGGGTGTGCCCGGCTCGGGTGAATAGGCAAACACCCCCATCGCATCGAAGTTGAAGTTACCCACAAACTCAACCAATTCGTCGTGGTCCGCGTTGGTCTCGCCGGGAAAGCCGCTGATAAACGTGGTACGCACCGCAATGCCGGGCACGCGCCTGCGCAGCTTGTCAAGCAGCATTTCAATCTGGCGTCGCGTGGTGTTGCGACGCATCGTTTTAAGAATGCGGTCGTTGATGTGCTGGAGCGGCATGTCCACGTACTTGACCACGTGCTCTAGTCGGCCGATCGCGTCGATCATCGCATCGGTGAAACACGACGGATAGGCGTACATCAGCCGCAGCCACCCTCCCCCGGAATTCCTGGTCACGGCGCTATCGAGCGTTTCCAGCATACCTGCCAGACCATGTTCGTAATTGATATCCTGACCATAGCTGGTCGTGTCCTGCCCGATCAGATTCAGCTCGAACGCGCCGTCCATCATCAATTCGAGAGCCTCGGCCGTC